>NZ_JAMXXO010000031.1:0-16615 GCF_024129115.1 Acinetobacter lwoffii | reverse complement strand
GGTGAGTATGAAATTAGAGTATTACAACCTAGATCACAGGCAAGAAAAGATAAAAAACCTCAATACTGGATGAGTATTAACATTAAATAAAAGACCTCTTGCGAAAGTATCGTTTTACCTAATTTTTGAATTGGCTAAAACCTTATTAAATGTAGCTTTATGCTGTTTAAATTTTGACTAACGCAAGAAGTCTAAAGACTTGCTAGATTCTTTTAAGCTTTTATACAAGGGTTCAAAAACTATTGCCAGTTAAGCGGGGCGTGATTTTTACGCAGATGTGTTTATGTTAGTAAAATGATATAGATTACTTGTTTAATACCCCGAGGAATAATTTAATCTTGCTGTGCGTTTGTCACTTTTCTTTCAAAAGTTGATTATATCTTTCAACGTAACCGTCGTGATATTCAAGCCCTTTTGATAGGAATTTGCAGTGAAAGAATAGGCGAAACTTATCTTAAATAATGGTAATTCCTTATCTTTAAAATAGAGAACGCCCGATGAAATTCATTAGGCGTTTACTTTAAATAAGTGTCAGCTTATTTTATAACCAGATGTACTTGTCAATCATGATTCTTTTTCTCAATTGCCTTAAAAAAACAATCTTGCTATTTTTGACTTTTCACACCATTTTGTTCAATTTGTACTGCGGCTTGCCAGCTAGGTAGTTGGCTTAAACCTGCTACGTAACGTTGGATATGGGGATAATTTTCACCTTGTCCCATATGATAAACTAAAGCATGTAGTCCAAAGCCCATCATGAAGTCAGCACCGGTTAAACGGTCTGCCACTAGAAATTCTTTATCTTTTAAATATTCATTTAAATGGCCAAATACTTTATCGAACTCAACTTGAGTATAATTTTCTAGAAATACCAACTTCGTGCCCTGCTTGGTTTCTATCGTATTAAACGTTTTTAACAAAAATGGCAGCATGGCAGAGCTTTCTGAGAAATGAATCCACTGTAGATAATCGACATAGGTAGATTCATCCATATCTGGTGCTAAATGCGGCGCAAGTTTCTGAATTAATAACTCAACGATTGCGCCTGACTCTGCAATAACTTTGCCATCCCATTCTAATACTGGAGATTTCCCTAAAGGGTGAATGGTTTTTAAAGAGTCAGGGGCCAAATGCGTGCTTGAGTCACGATAATAGCGTTTCAGCTCATAGGGCTGCTTGATTTCTTCAAGTAACCACAAAATACGAAAAGAACGTGATTGATCTAAATGATGTAGTGTGATCATGATAATTCCTATTTTTTTAAATTTTTACAACCACTTTGCCAAAGTTTTCGCCTTTCAACATACCATTGAAAGCATTGATCGTGTTATCTAAACCTTGCACCATATGCTCTTTATATTTGATTTTTCCGTCTTTCAACCATTCAGACATTTGCTGATAGAATTCCGGATACTGACTGCCATAATCATCAAAAATAATAAAGCCTTGCATGCGAATACGCTTTTTTAAAAGGGTGGAAATAAAGCCCGGTAAACGGTCTGGCCCTTGTGCTTGCTCGGTAGCGTTATACTGGGAAACCACACCACACACCGGTACACGTGCCGCAGAGTTAAGCAATGGCCATACCGCATCAAACACTTTACCCCCGACATTCTCATAATAAATATCAATACCGTTGGGAGCTGCTTGTTGTAATTGTTCTGCAAAATTTTCATCATGATGATTGATACAAGCATCGAAGCCGAGTTCTTCTACTGCATAACGGCATTTTTCAGGCCCACCTGCGACGCCAACCACGCGACAACCTTTAAGTTTGCCAATTTGTCCAACCGTAGCACCAACAGGTCCCGTTGCAGCTGCAACGACTAATGTTTCACCGGCTTTAGGCTGACCAATGTCCAACAACCCCATATAAGCAGTAAATCCTGGCATTCCCAAAATACCCAATGCCCAAGATGGATGTTCAGGTTGCATACCTAAGCTTTGACAGGCAGACCCATTAGAAATTGCGTAGCCCTGCCAGCCATTTCCGGAAAGAACCCACTCGCCTTCTTTGAATTTTGGGTTTTTAGAGGCCACCACTTGACTGACTGTTCCACCGACCATCACTTCGCCAATTTCAACCGGTGCTGCATATGAAGGAGCATCGCTCATGCGACCACGCATATAAGGATCGAGTGACAAGTAAATGGTTTTTAACAATATCTCGCCTTGTTTAAGTTCATTGAGCTCAACTTGTTCAATACGAAAATCGCTGTGTTTTGGCTCACCCACTGGCCGTTTAGCTAAAACGATGCGTTGATTAATAACTGTTTTCACACATATAACTCCATGTTTTATTTAAAAGTATTTTTCTTCACAATCAAAAACTGTGATTAAAATTTCTTTACATCCATTGTAGATGAGTTATAATAAAAAACAATACGACTGGTCTATTTTTTACAATAGAGTAAATAATTAATATGAAGCCTACTCCTATTAAAAAGTCTGAAGCGAAGCGCTTACACATTCTTAACACCAGTTCAGACCTGATTTTGCATAAAGGTTTTACTGGCGTAGGATTACAGGAAATTTTACAGAGCTGTGAAATCCCTAAAGGCTCGTTTTATCATTATTTCCAATCTAAGGAAGCTTTCGGATGTGAATTGGTACAGCATTATGTAGACAATTACCAAGTCCGTTTAAATGATGTATGGCGTTGTGATAAATCCCCTTATCAAAAGCTGATTGAGTATTTTAATTTATGGATAGAAGATCCTGAAACACAGTGTGGTTGGGCGGATAGCTGTTTAATTGTGAAACTTGCCGCAGAAGTTGCCGATCTATCTGAAGATATGCGCTCGATTATGTCCGCTGGCGTTGATGATGTAATCCAACGTATTGCTGGTTTAATTGATTTGGGAAAACAGGATCAGTCTATCCAAGCAGATACCGAGGCCTCTACTTTGGCACAAGTACTTTACCAAATGTGGTTAGGTGCAGCATTACTGAGTAAGTTGCAAAAAGATAAAACACCATTACATCAAGCTCTGAGAGCAACTAAATTTCTATTAAAAAGTGAAGATTCATAAAAATTAAATATCAACTACATAATTAATAATTCATGATAGCAGTCCAATGATTACCTATTATTGTGTTGCTATTAGATCAATTTACAATCCATGAGTATAGCGCACAATGAATTCTCCTTCTAAAGGCCTCATGACTCGTATTTTAGTTGGTTATTTAGGCTTATATCCCACACTATTACTGGTACTCACTTTATTAAAGCCAATTACTGAGCATCAAAGTTTCCCGATGATGGTGTTGATTGAAGTCATAGTATTAGTGCCAGTAACGCAACTAATTTCTTTCCCACTGGCAGGTTGGCTCATTACACAGCTAAAAAATTTTAAGAATTTGTTTTAAGAAGAAGTTATGCTGGCAACAGCAATCCTAAGTTCTTATTTTGCCAACCACAAAGGTTGGCAAAATAACTCACTTAGTCGAGATTAATCTGCGTAAGCTGGATAATCAATATAGCCTTTTTCCGTCCCACCATACATAGTACTTGCATCTACTGCATTCAATGGCCAACCATTGGCGATGCGATCGGGTAAATCTGGATTCGCAATAAATGGGCGTCCAAATGCAATTAAATCGGCCAGCCCTGCCTCTAAAATTCGAGTCCCTCTTTCTGCCGTATATCGACCTGCATAAATAATCCGACCACTGAAAGTGTCTCTGACATCTTTACGAAAATCATGAGGAAGTTCTGGTGCATTATCCCAATCAGCTTCTGCAATAGATAAATAGGCAATCCCAACTTCTTCAAGTATCTTTATGGCCTCAATATAGGTCACATGTGGATCATCTTCAACTAACCCCATGTAAACACGATCTTCCTCTGTACTTTCAAATAGCGGGGCAAAACGCACTCCTAAGCGATCTGCACCAACCACCTCAGCAACTGCCTCTACTACTTCACGTAAAAAACGCAAACGATTGTTTAATGATCCACCATATTCATCTTCACGGTGGTTACTATGTGCAGAGATAAATTGATTTACCAAATAACCATTTGCACAATGAATTTCAACCCCATCAAAACCAGCAGCCAAGGCATTGCGTGCAGCTTGAGCATAGAGTTGCACTAATTCTTTAACTTCTGCATTGCTTAAAGCACGTGGCATTGAAGGATCAGCCAAGGCACCTGCATTGGGCCCGGTCTCAATAAAGACTTTAACATTACTATCAGCCTTAATAGCCGAAGGCGCGACCGGTGATGCATGATCGGGTTGCAAAGATGTATGTGAAACACGCCCAACATGCCAAAGTTGTGCAAAAATAATGCCTCCTTTAGCATGCACTGCTTCCGTCACTTTACGCCATCCAGCAATCTGTTCAGGGCTGTAAATACCGGGAGTCCAAGCATAGCCTTGACCACGTGGCTCGATTTGCGTACCTTCGGTGACCATAAATCCTGCCCCGGCACGCTGTTGATAATAGGTTGCCATCAGTTCATTTGGAATATTCCCTGGCTGAGTACTACGCGACCGCGTTAATGGTGGCAATACAATACGGTTTTGCAAAGCATAAGAGCCTAAGCTTAAATTTTGAAAAAGTTTACTGTCTTTCATTTCACTGTATCCAAGTCGTCATGACTTAATTGATCTAAATTAAATACCCATCCTTCCTGTATATAGAAAAATAAAGGAAGGAAAGCTATTCACTCAGGCCCTTCACCATTAAATGAGGGTTATTTTGCTTATTGCGCCAGTTGCTCAGAGTCAGAAGTTTTATTCACTGCTAAGCACCACAACAGACACTAGCTACTCTTTATTTCAACAATTGAAGTAATGCTGTAGCGGTTGCAGCAGAAGAGGCTGGATTTTGTCCAGTAACCAGCAAGCCATCTACTTGAACATATACTTGCCAATCATCCACTTTAGAATAATGACCACCGTTTTGTTTAAGCATGTCTTCGACTAAAAATGGTACAATTTCAGTCAAACCTACAGCGGCCTCTTCAGTATTGGTGAAACCAGTCACTAATTTACCGCTAACTAAAGGCGCTCCATTACTCGCTTTCACATGACGAAGAACACCCGGGGCATGACACACTGCTGCAACAGGTTTGCCAGACTGAATCGCCTGTTCAATCAGAGAAATTGAAATCGGATCTTCTGCTAAATCCCACAATGGGCCATGCCCGCCTGGATAAAACACTGCATCATAATCAGCTACAGAAATTTCGCTAAGTTTATGCGTCTGTGTTAATGCTTGCATTGCAGTTGGATCTGCTTCAAAACGATGAGTGGTTTCAGTTTGAGCATCGGCTAAATTACTTTTCGGATCTAGTGGTGGCTGCCCACCTTGAGGCGACGCCAGCGTAACTTCAGCACCAGAGTCAATAAAGGTGTAATACGGTGCAGCAAGTTCTTCTAGCCAGAAACCTGTTTTCTTACCAGTATTGCCAAGTTGATCATGTGAGGTTAAAACGAATAAAATTTTCATGTTATTTCTTCGATAATTTTCATGATTGAGGAGCATTGTTACAGGGTCAGAGCATGCCAGATACGCGCATTTAGCTTAGATGCTCATCTCGAGAATTTGGCGACTGATCTCTAATGAAACATTTTTATGTTCGCCTAGCTGTGTAAGATTATGTGATTTAAGTTGCGTAATGATGATCTCAATATCTGTCTCCCCCAGTCCATAATCGCTAAGACGAGTCGGCAATCCAAGTTGCTCAAAGAAGGCTCGAGTACGAGCAATAGCAGTATCAATACGTTGTTCTTCATCACCTTCGATAATCTGCCAGACACGAGCTGCATACTGTAGTAATTTTTCTCGCTTCTCTTGACGACGCACTTGTAGATTGGACGGCAACACAATGGCCAAGGTACGAGCATGATCAATACCATATAAAGCCGTGAGCTCATGTCCAATCAAATGGGTTGACCAATCTTGTGGTACACCAGCTCCAATTAGCCCATTCAGTGCCATGCTAGCAGCCCACATCAAATTCGCACGCGTGTCATAATCTGCTGAATCTTCCAAGATTTTCGGTCCAATCTCAATCAGAGTTTGCAATAGACCTTCGGCAAAACGATCTTGTACTTGTGCATTGACAGGGTAAGTTAAGTACTGTTCCATGACATGAACAAATGCATCGACCACGCCATTTGCTAATTGGCGCGTCGGCAAGCTAAAAGTTTTATTCGGATCCAGTACGGAAAATTGCGGAAAAACATAGGGGCTGCTAAATGACAATTTGGCTTGGGTCGATTTTCTGGTTACTACCCCACCGCTATTCATTTCTGAACCAGTTGCCGGAAGGGTGAGTACACTCGCAAAAGGCAAAGCTTGAGTAATTTTAGTACCATGGGTTTCTAAAATCTCCCATGTATCCCCTGTATAATTGACTGCTGCTGCAATAAATTTAGTACCATCAATTACCGATCCACCACCGACAGCCATCAAGAAATCAATCTTTTGTTCTCGAATCAGCTCTACAGCTTTCATGAGGGTTTCGTAACTCGGATTCGGCTCAATTCCGCCAAATTCATGAATTTCTCTTGCACCTAATGCTTCACGCACTTCAGCTAAAGTACCATTCTTACGTGCACTTTCACCACCAAACAACATTAATACTTTTGCTTCTGTAGGCACATAGTCATTGATTTTAGCTATTGTATCGCCACCAAAAATAATGCGGGTCGGATTATAAAAGTTAAAATTCAGCATATTTTTATCCTAGGATGATCAACTAATTGATTTGAAAAACCACCGTTATTCATCAAATAAACTTTAAAAAAATTGGACAACACTGCGGCTTTTGACTGCACCATGTGCTAACTATACATAAAAATAGACCAGTCGTCTATTTTTATAAAAATTATTTCAGCTTGGCGACTTTAGTGATGGTTAAACACATTCAGGCTTGTTCTATAACACTTTTATTATTGATGTATTTTCACGAGCGATTGTTGTATGGAAGGTATCAACATGTATGACTACTGACATGGTCGTGAACGCATTGGCTAAAACAGTGGATGACTCATACAAAATAACGATGATTAAATATTTTAAAAGCAGATTGGCACGGTTTAGCAGATGTACAAATGCGACAGTAAATTAGATAGATTGGTTCAATATAAAGCATGTACATAGCTGCATTCGTTTATTTACCCTGTTTTGGATATTGACCCATGTAAATGATGAGATTAAGCCATTAAATAAAGTAGCCCAACTTGAATAAAAAGCCTCTGACAAACCTCACAGGGTTGAAGTGCTGCCTTTCATTCAAAATTTCAGGCAGCACATTTATACATTTAAGCGTCGGTTTAAGCTGGTAGTTTACTCGCCAAAACATCTACTTTTTCAATAGACGGTGGCTCTGAAAATAGCTCTTCGGCCTGAGCCATCAACGCAGCTGCAACCTTGCCAGATAAATGTGCTTGGCGACCCGCCTCATCAGGAAATGCATCAAAAATACCAAATGTTGTAGGTCCAAGACGTAAGCCAAACCACGCAACTGTCGCAGGTTCTTCCATTACAATAGGTAAACCGGCTTTAAGGAAAGCTTCCACTTCGTCTTCTTTACCCGGTTTAGCTTCAAGACGGACATATAAAGCTGTTTTAAGCATGACTAAAACTCCACAATTGATTAAAATTCAAACTGATTCTGACATTGATAATGTGTGCATGTCAGAAAGTTTTGTTGTACAAAGGTTAAAAACAATTTTCCATAGCAGAGCCAAAATTTGGATGTTTATTTCGGCATAATGCTATGAATTTATTCAAGTTAATATCATTAACATTTGAATCAAAAAATATTGCTCAAGAAGCATTCAAGAACAATATTGTACATCCTCATATCTATGAAAGTTATTTAGCTAGGAATTTGCTGTGAAACTCTATATGTTTCTCTATAAAGCTCGCAATAAAGTAATAGCTATGGTCATACCCTTCTCTTAGGTTAAGTGTCAGAGGATATTCTTGTTCCAAACAAATATCACTAAGAAGCTTAGGCCTTAACTGTTCTTCAAGAAAATCATCAGCTGTTCCTTGATCGACTAAAATAGGTAAATGAACTTCAGCGTTTTTGATTAATTCAATCGCATCATAGCTTTTCCATAAAGTTTCGGTTTCACCTAGGTAGTGTGTAAAAGCCTTTTTCCCCCAAGGTACTTGGCTAGGTGCAACAATTGGTGCAAAAGCAGAAATACTTTTATACAGCTCAGGATTTTTTAATCCAATTACTAATGCACCATGACCACCCATGCTATGACCCATAATACTTTGGACTTGATTGGTCGGAAAATTCAGGTCAATCAGATTTCTGAGCTCTTCCACAATATAATCATACATTTTGAAATGCTGCGACCAGGGTGCTTGTGTTGCATTCACATAGAATCCTGCGCCTTGGCCTAAATCATAATCTGCATGATCTGGTACATCCTCTCCACGTGGGCTGGTATCTGGTGCAACAATAATGACTTTATGTTCAGCCGCATACTTTTGTGCTCCGGCTTTAGTAATAAAGTTCTGTTCGTTGCAAGTCAATCCTGATAACCAATATAACACTGGCAACCGCTCATCTTTGTCATGAGGTGGCAGATATATTGAGAATTTCATTGAACAGTTTAATGCTATTGACTGATGGCGATACACTTCTTGCGATCCACCAAAAGAAGCATGTTTCTCAATTATTTCCATAATCAATTACCTATGTTGAGCAAGACTTCATGAGAAATCGAGTAAACAAAGAGTCTGACATTCTCCACAGAGAATACTGATAAAGATTTAAAATGTAGGCAGGTTTGTTGAACCTATACATGATGGATACATAGATAGATCTGTTTTACAGATGATGTGCCGTTTTAGAGGATTCCATGCATGTCATTCATGATTCACATGCATGGAAAAGTATAAGGTCTGACGGAATTATTCGTAATGAATTACAGTACGAATTGACTTACCTTCATGCATTAGATCAAAGGCTTCATTGATCTGATCCAAGCCCATCGTATGTGTCACAAATGGTTCTAATTGAATTTTACCTTTCATGGCATCTTCAACCATTCCTGGAAGTTGCGTACGACCTTTTACCCCACCAAAGGCAGAACCTAGCCATTTACGACCAGTAACCAGTTGGAATGGACGGGTAGAGATTTCCTGACCTGCGCCAGCTACACCAATAATTACGGATTGTCCCCAGCCACGGTGTGCACTTTCAAGGGCTGCACGCATCACATTCACGTTACCAATACATTCAAATGAATGATCTACACCCCAGCCAGTCATTTCGACAATGACTTGCTGGATTGGTTTATCGTAATCTTTAGGGTTTAAGAAGTCCGTTGCACCAAACTCTTTTGCCAGCGCAAATTTATCTGGATTCATGTCAACCACAATAATACGCCCTGCTTTAGCTTGACGTGCGGCTTGTACGACTGCCAGACCAATACCACCTAAACCAAAGACCGCAACACTATCACCTTCTTGTACTTTAGCCGTGTTATGTACTGCACCGATACCCGTTGTGACACCACAACCTAGTAAGCAGACATGTTCGTGATTGGCTTCAGGATTGATTTTAGCCAATGATACTTCTGCCACTACCGTGTATTCACTGAACGTTGAACAGCCCATATAGTGGTAAATCGGTTGACCATTGTAGGAAAAACGAGTGGTGCCATCTGGCATTACACCCCTACCTTGAGTTTCACGAACGGAAATACACAAGTTCGATTTTCCAGATTTACAGAATACGCACTCGCCACATTCAGCAGTGTAAAGTGGAATTACATGATCACCTGGTTTGACGCTAGTCACGCCTTCACCCACCTCAACTACAACACCAGCACCTTCATGCCCGAGAATAGCCGGAAAAACACCTTCAGGATCATCGCCAGATAAAGTAAATGCGTCTGTATGACACACACCGGTATGGGAGATCTTAATTAATACTTCACCTTTCTTCGGTGGTGCAACATCAACTTCAACAATTTGAAGAGGTTGACCAGGACCAAACGCAACGGCAGCACGTGACTTCATGGAATAATTCCTTATACAGATCTATTTTAAATATGATTTTAGAATCTTGGCGATTTCAGCCAATTCTTCTTTTCGTTGTTGTTCTGTGGTTTCACCTGATACTAAAGTGTCCTTTAAATGAACCTCCAACATTTCATTCATCAAACCATTAATAGCACCACGCACAGAGCATATTTGTTGCAGAATTGCACCACATTCCACATTGTCTTCTAACGCTTTTTCAATCGCTTGCGTCTGACCTTTGATCTTTCTGACGCGTAGAAGAATCTTTTTTTTGTCTTCAACCTGATTAGGCATCAGACCTCCTTATTAGCTAGCATTAATACTATACTACCCCATAGTATAAAAAAAGCAATAATTTTTATAAATCGAAAATTAAAAAGATCTTTAGCGAAAATTTTCTATCCCTGTTTTTAGTTTTTTTAAATTAACATCATAGAGCTTATGCGAAAGTCACAAAAAAAATGGGACTTTTAGCTCCCATTTTTTTTGGCTCATGTTCTTTGTAATGCTATGACCTTTTAGAATTATGTTTCAAATTTTAGCCACTTTGTAGATATTTTGAACGTTTCAAGCCTTGAAAATACTACCGACAGTTTAGATTAAACTGCCTTTACAGACTGTACTAGAATATTTTTAGTGAGCAGATGATATTTATTATTCATTATTTAGGAATTATCAAATCCTATAAATATCATTTATTGGATTAATTTACTTTGGTACTGTGCATATCATCCCCCAGTTAAGAATAAGGAACAACTATGAATAAGATGATGAATGCTCTTATCCTAGAAAATTTTGGTGATCATGAATTTAAACGTGTAGAACTCCCTATACCTCAACCAGAGGCTGGGCAAGTTCTAGTACGTATTCATGCTAGTGGTGTAAACCCTATTGATTATAAAATTCGTCTTGGTGAAGCACCATATGCTATGCCAGAGCTTCCTGCCGTGTTGGGAACAGATATGGCTGGGGTTGTAACTGCTGTTGGTGAAGGTGTCACCCACTTCAACGTTGGAGATGAAGTTTACGGTCTGATTGGTGGCGTTCGTGGTCTTCAAGGATCTTTAGCAGAATATGTTGTAGCAGATGCCGATCTGATTGCATTAAAGCCACGGAATATCTCTATGCGCGAGGCAGCAGTACTACCATTGACGTTCCTCACCGCTTGGGAAGGTTTAGTGGATAACGCGAAGGTCCAACCAGGGCAAACTGTACTGGTTCAGGGTGGTGCTGGTGGCGTTGGCTATATGGTTGTTCAGCTTGCAAAAGCACTTGATGCAAATGTTTGGGCGACAGGTCGTACAGCTGATCAATCACTGATTTCAGAACTCGGTGCAACACCTCTCGATTACACAACAGCATCTTCCGATGACATTATTGCTGCAAGCCCTGAGGGTCAAGGTTTTAACATTGTTTACGACACTGTGGGTGGTCCAGTACTCGAAGCTTCACTTTCCATGACAACTCACTATGGTCACATTACCAGCTGTGCTGCATTTGGTAATCATAATTTAGCGAGTTCATCTCTACGGTGTGCCACAGTGTCTGGCGTATTCGTCCTAATGCCGATGTTAACAGGCAATCGCCGTGCTCATCATGGTGATATCCTTAAGATCGCTACTCGTCTCGTTGAGGAAGGTAAACTGCGTCCTCTTGTTGATCCTCGTCATTTTACTCTAGACCAAGCGATTGAGGCTCATGATGCTGTTCAAGATCGCTCTGCCAATATTAAGGTCGTGATTGATGTCATTTAACGCACTTCAGGCCAAGACTTGGCGCTTCAATTCTATTGGAGATACAGATATTCTGACATTAGAAACACTTCCTGTGGCTTTACCAGCCGCAGGAGAAGTTCTAATCCAGATGAAAACGATCGGACTCAACCGGGCTGATGTAATGTTTCGGCGTGGTACTTATATTCAAAAGGCAGTATTCCCTTCTCGTCTGGGATATGAGGGAGCAGGCATAGTTCTGGCGATAGGTGAAGGTGTACGCCAATTTTCTCCAGGAGATGCAGTATCGATTCTTCCGACTGACAATCTAGCCAAATATGGGACATATGCGGACAAGCTTCTGATTCCAGAAACTTTTTTAGTTCACAAACCCGATAGTTTAAGTTGGGAAGAAGCTTCTTCAATCTGGATGCAGTATTTGACGGCTTGGGGTGGTGTAATCCATGCTGGTGGAGTTTCGAAAGGAAAAACGATCTTGATTACAGCAGCTTCAAGTAGCGTAGGACTAGCTGCGATACAGATAGCTGAAGCAGCGGGTGCTAAGGTCATTGCAAGTACACAGACGATAGAGAAAAAGCAACGTTTACTGGATCTCGGTGTTAAAAATGTTATAGCCAGTGAAGATGAACCCGATTTGTATGAGGCGCTTGTTTCACGTTTGGGTGGAGAATATCTTGATGTCGCCTTCGATGCTGTAGGAGGGCCGCATATTGAACAGATTGCAAAAGCGATGTCTGTAGGAGGAACGATGGTTATGCATGGTGCACTTAGCCCGGAGATCACACCATTTCCCCTTAAAGTTGCATTACGCAAGAGCTTAACCATGCGAGGTTTTTTGTTCCTTGAGGTTCTGCATGACCCTGTTCTAAGGGAGCAAGCCAGACGATTTATTCTTAGCAGTATAGGTGCAGGATATCTTCGTCCAGTGATCGACTGTTGCTTTAACTTTGAGGACATGCATGACGCTCAGCGCTATCTTGAATCAAATCAGCAAATAGGAAAAATTGTAGTTACTCTAAATACATGATGGTCTTATCTGATTTCTACTTTCTAGAAAAAAGGTTAGTTCCATCTGATTCAGGTTTCTATATGGCCCAGCACTTCCGCTAAGTAATCAAACAATGCTCGGATTCGCAAAGGTGTCGGGCCCCGCTGTGGACGATATAAATACAGGCGCCAAACGGGAGAGGTTTCCTCATGAAGTATCTGAATGAGCTTACCACTCTTAAGCCACGGCAAAACTAGAAATCCAGGCATGTGTCCGAATCCAACTCCAGCGAGAATAGCTTGAAATTCAGCTTCAAGATCATCTGTAATAAAACGAGGCTTTGATGGCGTGAAGCTTCGACTTTCGGTGAATGTCCATGGCCAGTAACGCCCTGTTTTATGATCGAATAGTGCTGTTAGAGGGTATTTATCAAGGTCAATAATTTTTTTGGGCATTCCAACCTTATCAATTAACTCTGGCGTACCCACAGAATAAAAGTTCACTTTCGCCAATTCCCTTGCCACATATCGATTGTCCGGCAAAAATCCAAATCTGATCCCGATATCTATTCGCTCATCGATCACATCCGAGTGTGAATCTGTTAGCACACAATCCACGACAATATCTGGATAACGTGTGGCAAATTCTGCTAGTGCAGGTACTACCAATTTACGCCCTAACACTGACGACACAGTAAGACGGACGGTCCCACGCATTTCATCTCGTTTTTCCTTGGTGTCTTTTACAAGCAGAGCATCAATCGATCCCACCGCAAAACGTGCTTGCTTTGCCAAACGCTCACCATCAGCAGTAATTTTAATTTGTCGAGTACTCCTGTAAAACAGAATCTCTCCGCGCTGCTCTTCTAGCTCCTTTATTGCCCGTGTCACTACCTGCGGGGAAATACCGAGCTGAGTTGCTGCCTCTTTAAAATTTCGAGACTCTGCTGCGACACAAAAGATACGCATCATTTCCAATTTGTTCTGCATGTCCAATCCTGTGTTATGGTAATTATTCTGTAAATAGGAATTCTGAAAGATAATATTATTCATTTATTATACCTAATAAGGCTGTAATACTTAATCCATCAAATATGATTGACAGATAAGTTGAAGGTTACTTGTATGAATAATATAGAAAATAAAGTTATTGTTATCACAGGTGCAAGTAGTGGTTTAGGTGAAGCTACTGCTCGCTTACTTGCTAAAAAAGGTGCAAAGGTTGTACTTGGTGCTAGACGTGCTGAAAAATTAGAGGTTATTGTTCACGACATTCGTGCTGAAGGTGGTCAAGCTGAATTTATTGGTATGGATATAACCAAACCACATGAAGTACAAGCACTTATTGAAAAGGCATTAAGCGCATTTGGTCAAATCGATGTATTGGTAAACAATGCTGGATTAATGTCTATTGCACCATTAAGTGAGCTAAAAGTTGATGAATGGGATCGTATGATCGACATTAATATTAAAGGTGTTCTTTATGGTATAGCAGCTACTCTACCTGTTTTCCAAAAACAAAACTTTGGACACTTTATTAATCTCGCATCTGTTGCAGGGTTAAAAGTATTTAGTCCGGGAGGTACTGTTTATAGCGGTACTAAGTTTGCTGTAAGAGCCATCTCTGAAGGACTTCGTCATGAAGTTGGGGGAACAATTAGAACGACTACTATTGAGCCTGGTGCAATTGAGTCAGAACTAAAATTCGGTTCTTCTCATAAAGAAAGTTCAGAGTTTGTTACTGATTTCTACAAACAAGCCATACCAGCTGACTCAGTCGCTCGAGCAATTGCTTATGCAATTGAACAGCCTGCGGATGTAGATATTAATGAAATTGTTTTACGCCCAACGAGCCAAGAGTTTTAATTATTGAATAACAAAAAATGGGAGCACCTCGCTCCCATTTTTACTATATTTTTTTTAAAGTTGTGGACAAATCTATGAAAGCCGTATCGTATGTTATAAATAATCATGATGATTTTAAAAATTCATTGGTAGATATTGAAAAAGCGAAGCCTACACTTAAGGAGCGTGATGTACTGGTAAAAGTTCAGGCAATCTCTGTGAATCCAGTTGATACCAAAGTGAGAAAAAATTCGTCTGAAGCAAATAATCGTATTTTAGGTTGGGATGCCGTTGGGGAAATTATTGAAGTTGGCTCAAAAGTTACCTCGTTTAAAGTAGGAGATTCTGTTTGGTATGCTGGCGATTTAACCCGAGATGGTAGTAATGCTGAGTTTCAAGCAGTCGATGAACGAATTATCAGTCTTAAACCCATTACAGTATCTAATGCAGAAGCAGCAGCATTGCCATTAACTGCAATAACGGCATGGGAAATGCTGTTTGATCGGTTTCAAATTTCAGAAACAGAAGTTGGCAGTATTTTAATTATTGGTGGTGCAGGCGGTGTAGGATCAATCGCTATCCAACTCCTAAAAGCAAAAACAAATCTGACCGTTATAGCAACAGCTTCACGTGAAGAAACGAAATCTTGGGTGGAATCACTTGGTGCCGACCATGTCATTGATCATAGCAAAGATTTAAATGCACAAATCGAGACACTAGGCATTGAAAAACCAAAGTATGTATTCTCTACAAATCATACAGAAACATATATCAAGCAAATAGTTTCTCTGATTGCACCACAAGGCAAGCTTGGATTGATCGATGATCCACAAACATTTGATATTATGCCGTTTAAGACTAAATCTATTTCTATCCATTGGGAGTTGATGTTCACCCGTTCAATGTATGAAACCGATGATATTGAAAAGCAAGGTGATCTATTGCAACAGGTTGCCCAATTAGTTGACCAGCAAAAAATTAGAAGTACTCTCAACCAAAATCTAGGAAAAATTAACGCTGCAAACTTGGAGAAGGCGCATAAGTTGCTTGAATCAGGTAAGTCAAAAGGCAAAATTGTACTAGAAAACTTCTAAAACAAATTAAAGGTGAAATAATGACTATTTCAGTAATTGCGAACTTTAAGGCAAAATCAGATCAAAAAGAGAGGTTAGAAGCGCTTTTACAAAGTGTAATAGAGCCTACGCTTCAAGAAGAAGGATGCTTGAAATATGAGCTTTATATTAGCGAAAATGACTCGAGTAGATATTTCTTCTTAGAAGAATGGCGTAGCAGGGAGGATTTAGATATCCATATAGCGTCTGATTATATTCAAAGTTTATTTGGTAATATCCAATCGCTAATTGAATCAAGTGATATTGTAGAAATCAAAAAAATATAGCTGTATTCGGACGTTATGATGAAGTATTCTTCAAATTAACATAGGGACTTAGAAAGCTAACAAAAAATGGGAGCTATAAGCTCCTATTTTTTAAGATTTTTTAATTTTTTAGTAGTAACTTAGGCTTCAGCAAATTATGCCCCTGAGGGGAGCCACCAATACCCTGCATTTTGACAACAATGTCATCGTTTAGAGGCAGCAAATTTACGAGCATCAGTCGGTACGACTGGTGATTCATATGATATTGCTTTGGCTGAAACGGTGAATGGCTTATACAAAACAGAGGTGATTGAATATTTAAAAGCAGATTGGCAAGGTTTAGCAGATGTACAACTTGCGACATTAAATTGGGTAGATTGGTTCAACAAAAAGCGTGTACACGGTGCACTGGGTTATGTATCGCCTTTTGATTTTGAAGCAATGTACTATGATAAGATTAACCCGTTAGGTCAGGTGGCCTAACTTCAATAAAAAGTCTCCGACAAACCCGGTACGGTTCACACGTTATAACCGGGATTGCTTCGGTGAGCTAATCCAGATTGATGGCTCATTTCATGACTGGTTCGAAGGACGCGCTGCTAAGTGCTGCTTGCTGGTTTATATCGATGATGCCACTGGAAAACTGTTGCATCTGCGCTTCTGT
>NZ_JAMXXO010000030.1:0-16814 GCF_024129115.1 Acinetobacter lwoffii | reverse complement strand
GGGCACTCAAGAAGATAAGATGTCACGTTTGAGAGTAAATCTGGCTGTTTCTAGCAATAATGATCAGGGTGAGATTAATATATCTAATTTCACTTTATGTTCGACAATTACTTGCTGGAAAGCTGAGGTTAATAAACCTGTATCTATTGTAAATAGTAGTACTACAAGAGGGCAGCTAGTAGCTGACGTTTTAATTCCAACGAATGAGCAACTTAAACAGATCTTCTTTGAACCAACGACAGGAAAGCAGTCGATTGAAGGCGATTTAAAGTTTGAAAAAGTAGTCAAAATTGAGCCTGAATACCAAGGCCACAATTTGTATATTGTTTTAGATAAGGTTAGTAAAGGAAGCGGTGTATTTCGCTACTTTCCAGTCGCTAGTAGTGCGTTGCCTTTTAATCCTGAATTAAAATACTATCTAATTGATCCAAAATTCAATCAAACAATTAATCTAAATAGTAAAAGTATGATTACGTTTCCAGCAAATTTCTTGCCTACGCCTCAATTATTTTTTATTGTTGAGCATAATGTAAGTAAAAAATTTCCCATGCTCGATATATATCCTTACCTCAAGGGCAGAGGTGATCTTAAAATTAAGTTAGCTGAAGTAAATAAAGGGAGTAATAATCATCCTCAAAACCAAGTTATTTCCTCAATAAAATATTCTGAAATTACTTCTTCTAATACTCGTGTAATTAATGGATCGGATACTCCCAATACAGTAGTTTTAGAAAAAAAGTCATTATGGCTCAGACTGCTGAATATTCTAAATTTAGAATAAAATTATAATATAGATTAAAGGGCTATCTCTGAATAGCCTTCAATTTTTAGACACCTATTTTAGTGTGGTATTTAACATAAAACCTCTTATGCGAAATTCATCATTTCGTTTACAAGGCGAACCCCAAAACCCTAACTTATTCTCAGAGCTTTTTAGCCTATAGATCTGGTAATGTATTAGTTCCATTTAATTGGTTTTGATTAATAAATTTAATCAACGCATCTTGAATAAATTCTTCTATTTCAATACCTTGATCTTTAATTGTATTTTCAACCTTTGTAATAATTTCACTCTCTAATTCAAATGAAATTTCTGCTGAAGTCAACATTAATAAATCGTAGTTGCTTTCTACCATTTTTCTAAAGACTTCCTCAGGATTATTCTTTAATGGCACGTTGAAAGACAGTCGAAGAGAACTGTTAATAATTTCAACATGTGTATATCCAAGATGTTCTGTACTTTTTCCGACAAATCCTAAATGCTTCATCATGATTCTCGAATCTGGTTATAGTGAATAGCTCTCAATCGATAGCTATATAAATTAAGCTAAGCTTTCTTTTACGAATTGTGGATCAACAATAAATAATCGAATAAGCGATGTTGCTGCTCCTGAAGGTCTTCTAACACCCTGTTCCCAAGATTCAAGTGTGCGTCTTGAAACACCCAGAAGTTTGGCAAACTGTTCTTGTGTCAGTTGAGCCTTTCTACGAGCTAGTGCCACATCGGTCTCAGTGATTACAGTTCTTTTAGCAGCATTATTAGCAAGCATGTCATCTATACCTTGCAAGATTTCAGCTTCAATATCTCTGGTTGCTTCAAAAGCTTCGAGTTCTTTTTCAGTCATTAAACGAGTCATTTAATTTCTCCACCAATGCTTGAAGAGTTTTCTTACTAAGCTGTACCGTTTGCTTTTTACTGTACAGGGTTAATAACCAGATCTCTCCATTTGTTAAACGATTAAAGTAGATGACTCTGACACCACCACTTTTACCTCTACCACCACTCGTCCATCTAATTTTACGAATGCCACCTGAATTAGGCTCTACATCTCCCGCTTCAGGATTTAATGCCAAGAATGTTTTAAATTCTTCGTACTCTTCCTGAGTCCAATAAACAAGACAGTATTTAGTAAATAATGGGGTTTCACATATTGTATACATCGCTTGTATTCATACTACTTTGTAGTAATTTATTCTATACTACTATGTAGGATTTTAAAATATTGATTTTTAATTTTTCAATTCTTCTAAAAAATTAAACTAAATACCAAAATACAAGACTGAATTTTGCTGCCTAAGTTCTACTTAGGCATTTGAATTTTTAATCAGACTATTTTGGCCTAATTTGCTTTAATTACTCTACTATTAACTACTTAAAAGAGTCTTTATACATGAAGAAATTAAATTTTTTTTTATTGAGTTCTCTTGCAGCCTGTAGCCCAGTTACAGAAAAAATTGACTCAAATGTAATTATTCCACGCATTCAATATACAGGTGGAGCAGATAATGCAAGTTATGGTGAAGCTAAGCTTATTAGAGAAGGTAAATGTCTATATCTAGAACATACTGATGGCTCTAAAGTTCTGCCAATTTTTGCCACAAAAACTGTAAATTGGGATAGTAAAACTCATAGTTTAAAAGTAGATTCAGATACTTATTTTCTGGATGATAAAGCAGCGTATGGAGGGGGACAATCTTACCCTTTAGAAAAAAACAATTATTCCTGGATAACAGAAGTAGATAATAGCTGTGATATCTCACAAGTTATCGTTATTAATAAACTCATAAGGCCAATTGAACAGAACTATCAAAATGAAGAATAGCCTATTTTACTGTCTTGTATTATTTCTACTTATAGGATGCCAGCCATTTGAAAAAACTGGATATATTTCTATTAAAAATCAGACTGATTACCCAATTACCGACCTTAAAATAACTTATATTAGCGCTCAAAAAACTTATAGTTTAGGTACTCTTTATCCTTATTCAGAATATAAATACGCCATTAATTATGAGCATCATAATGAGGATTCGATAAAACTTTCATACTTAGATAAAAGTGATAAAAAGATTAATCACGAAGTAGTTCCTTATGCAGCTAAATATGATAAGAAAAACTATGGCATAACTATTAGATAAATATATGTTTTAAATAGAATTTATAGTTAGTAATTTAACATAAAATCTCTTATGCGAAATGCAGCTGTAAGCCCCAAATAGAAATGTATCCCAGGCTGCTCAGCTACTTTATATTCCAGAACGTCAGATCAGGCTCTTAATGCAAAAATACAAAGCTCAAGTCCCAGCTGCATTAGCCTGTATTTTTATCAGATTGGCGTTATGGAATATCAACAGACTCTAGTCTAGGCAAATACTTTTGAAACTATTTTTTAAAAAAAGTTATGTAACTTTTATAAGTTGCGTAACTTAATTAAAGAATTTGTTGGTTAACAATTTCTTTAATTTCTTCTGAACTTTTTGAAGCTAAATTTTCTAATGCAATTCTTACAATACTTGATCTGTTAACACGAGCATTTTGGCTTTTAACTATCAGATCATCAATTAACTGATTAACCTCATCATTCAAAGAAAATGTACATCTAACAAATTTTTTCTCCTTGGTTTCTAAAGCTCTTACCCTTTTTTCGGCTCCCGATATGAATACTTCCGCTAATTGTTCTTCCGGAGATATTTCAACTTTCTTTTTCAAACCGTTTAATCCAGCCATGATTAAATTCCTAAAAATTCATTAGCAATATTTTTAATCTCTGCTTTTGCTTTTGGGTCACTATTTACTTCAAAAACAGAAAGGCCATTTTCATCAGCATCATCATAAACATTCCTATTAGTTGTAATTGCATTTAACGCACTTATACCAAATGATTTACATGCATCTTTCGCATCTAAAATTCTCTGAACTTGTGATGGTAACGTTGGACATTGTGTAATAATTGCCCTTGCAATCAGATCTGGATTAACTGTTTTAGCTAATTTTAAAACCTGTTCCATATGTGCTAATGTTTTTAAATCTCTACGCTTCGGTCTAAAAGGTAATAACATATGAGTAGCAATTGTCATTGCAGAACGTAAAGCTTCAGAATCTTGCCCACCAGCATCAATTACAATATCTTGATATCTACCTTGCAGATCTTTGAGAACTGAGCGGATATTACCTGAAGCTTGAACAGAAGGAATATCTTTTAATTCATCATTGTCATCACGTTCTTTTATCCAATCAGTTGTTGTTCCTTGAGGATCCGCATCTAATAAAAGAACATCTCTGTTTTTTGTTTGAAGATATACTGCTAAATTTTGAGATAGGCAGCTTTTCCCCGCTCCACCTTTTTCACCACCAACTAATATAATCATATTTTATGTAAGTTACGTAAGTTTAATAATTTAAGTAATGTAAAATGATTTCATGTAAAAATCAACTATCGAGACAAACATTTAAATAAAAAGTTATCCACAAATAATTCTTTTTTATTATTTTATATATTATTTATAAATTTATTCTTTATGTATCACCTGTAACTGTTGCTATGATTGGGATACAAGGAATTAAAGTGGACAAATTCCTACCAATAAGTGGACAGATTCCTTTATATAAGTGGACAAATTCCTTTATATGAAAGGACAAATTCCTTTATATGAAAGGACAAATTCCTTTCATAAGTGGACAAATTCCTTCTATAAAAAATACTTCCATTTGTGGACATTAAGTAGTATTGTCCATGTATTATTAATCAAAACTTTTAGTACTAACATATGAGTAATGTAATTTATAAAGATAATAATTTAATTGAAGCTTCATATGCACTAAATCTTTCAGAACAAAGATTAATTTTAATAGCAATTCTTGCTGCCCGTGAGATTGAGACAGAATTGACGGCTGATACTATGCTAACGATTCATGCCTCGGAGTATATGAAACAGTTCAAGCTTGGTCGACAATCTGCGTACGAAGCATTACAAGCAGCATGTGATAGTTTGTTTGAACGTAGACTTAGTTATAAAGCGATAGATCCTGTTACAGGGAAAAAAGGTGTTTATAAAAGTCGCTGGGTAACTAAAGTAGGTTATGTGAAAGAGGCTGCTTGTGTACAGTTAATATTTGCTCCTGATATCCTTCCTCTTTTTATTAAGCTTGAAGAAAAATTTACTAGATATGAACTTAAGCAAATTTCGCAACTTACCAGTGTGTACTCAATTCGATTATACGAGCTTTTAATACGTTGGAGATCTACAGGTAAGCTGTATGTCCCTATTGCAGATCTTAGAGAAAAATTAGGCTTGCTAGAAGATGAATACCCTAAAATGGGAGATTTTAAAAAGCGCGTTCTAAAGGTGGCTATAGAACAAATCAATAAATTTACTGATATTGAAGTTACTTATACCCAGAAAAAAGAAGGTAGGACTATTACTGATATAGAATTTACTTTTTTTGAAAAAGATATGGTTCTAAGACTCAGTGATAAAACTCCTGAAAATTTATATAAATTAACAGCAAAACAGATTTCATATTTTGCACAAAAACTTTGCGATATTGATAACAATCCAGATTTTGGACGTAATTTTGGAAAAATAGGTGAAACACAAGAAGATTTTCAAGACAGAATTGAAGCCGAATTAACAGATCAAGAGAATGTTAAAAAATATTTTTCTCATCTATTAAATGTTGGTTATAAACCAAAATATGGGAATCAAAAATAGTTACTGGTTTGCTCCCAGTATTCAAGAGATGAGACAGCCTCATTTTGAAGCTGCTTCAAAGGCTTCTGGACTCATTCCATCGAGATACGAATGACGCCTAATTCGATTGTAAAACATCTCGATATAATCAAACACATCTGCACGGGCTATTTCTCGAGTTTTATAGATTCTCTTATTAATTCTTTCCATCTTCAAGCTGCTAAAAAAGGATTCAGCAACTGCATTATCCCATGAGCAGTATACTGCGAAAGGTGATGACTCATACTCGGAATCTAATTATGTTTTTGACAGAATTTCTGCTAGTCCTTGCTGTATTGTGAGCCTTGGTCTGAGTGTATGATCACAGATTCATTGGGTCTTCGTCGCCATACTGCCATTAAAAGTGCACCTAAAATGATATCCTTGGCAAGCATAGGTTTCATTGACCAACCGATGAATTTTCTTGAATATAAATCCAGAACCACAGCCAAATATAACCAGCCTTGCCAGGTACGAATCTCAGTTATATCAGTCACCTGAGAAACACTGTTTCGTAAGAGGCGTGTTTACAACAAACTCTTGATTTAAGTGGTTGGGTGGCACAATCTGAGGACGACTAAAGCCATAACTCTTATGCTTTTTATATGCTCGCACAGCGGCATTACTATTGTTCTTCATGTTCTTCATGTTCTTCATGTTCTTCATGTTCTTCATGTTCTTCATGTTCTTCATGTTCTTCATGTTCTTCAGAACACGATTAGGTCTCTTTAAGATCCAGCGTGATGCGAAGATAACCGTAGATACCATAACTGGCATCATAAGAAGAACGAATGAGCTGTAATAGCCGCTTATCTTCAATCGTTCTGCCTGATTCAGGTTCATGGAGCCAGGCGTAATAACCAGCGCGAGCGATCTTAATAACCTGACACATCATTTTAATCTTAAATCGATGGCTGTATTCCAGGATAAACCCATACTTTACTCGGGCAAGCTTGCAAAGCGGCGTGAAAGCAGTGCTTTCACTTTAGGATGTCCCGTCCCTCTTCAGTTTGTTTAAGCTGACTTTTAAGGCGAAGGATTTCTTTCTTTGCCTCGAGCAGTTCATATTCATCAGGGTTGTTGCGTAAAGGTTGTACCGCCTTTAGCCATTTATAAATACTGTGTTGTGATACGCCTAAACGTTGTGCTCCATCAGTGACAGAATAGCCACGTTCGGTAATCAATTTAACAGTTTCATCTTTAAATTCTGGGGTATATCGTTGTCCACTCATAATGTTCTCTCCTGTGTAAAAAGAATAGATGACATTTGTCTAGGAGAGTGGTGGCAGTCCAAATCTAACCAAAAAGTGTCTACAAAATCAGTGGCTATTCACCGATCTTTAAAACTTTGATACCTCTTCTTAACCTTAGCTTGTTTGCAATAGGTCAAATATGACAAAAAACATGCACGTGTTTAGAGAGGCATAAGTGGACAGATTCCTGACACATAAATTACTTAAGTTGCATAACTTATGAGGCTTATGTAATCCGGATGATCAGTAATCAATTGTGAAGCATAAACCGCTGAATACAGCTGTTTGATATGGGAGAACTTTGCAAGAGACGAAAGATGACAAAAAACATGCACGTGTTTAGAGAGGCATAAGTGGACAGATTCCTGACACATAAATTACTTAAGTTGCATAACTTATAAGGCTTATGTAATCCGGATGCTCGGTAATCAATCCTGAAGAAAAAATCAAATTACCGGTAAAGTAATGCCAACCTATCTAGAGTTGTCGAGTTATTGAAACTATTACAGCCTCTAAAATTTGAAACGCATAAGTTGGTTTTTGCTGGGGAAATTTCTTTAGCTAAATAAAATATTAAATTAAATCAGATGTTTGACGGTGATGATATTAAAATAGTTCCAAATTGGATATTGCATTAAGTCGCTCTAAAGCTGTGCGTAAACCATTGCTTCATCAAGTACAAGACAAAATTTCTCAATCTGATTTCTTTAAAATTGAAGAGGAACCGGTTGTGTGGGATGAATATCATTATATCGAATTATTAATTTGATATCTTCAGCATTTCAATCAAGCGCCTTGTTTACGGCCATTAATTAAATTGGAATTAGTTGAAACAGACTTACTTGAGCCTTTTGAATCTAGAAAAGAAATTAGCTTAAGCACAATAGACTATTTACTTACAATCACTCTTATTACAACTAAATTTATCAAAATTTTTCAGAGCTTTTTCTTTTAACTCGAGCTTGTAACTCATTTAAAGATACTACTGTTATGATACTCATCAAGCAGTATTGGTATGGTTAAATTACTTTTTAGAAGACAGTCTAAAAATCCAAAATTTTGATCAACTTAAAAATTTTTCTTAATCTTTTTATGATTTAGCCTAAGTATAATTCTTAGGCTATTTTTATAAACTATGATTCAAATTGCATAAAAATTTGTTTAGGCAATTGTCATAAAAACTAGGTCCGTAATTGTAACTATTTTCTGGCGTGGACTCTTTGCGACTGCCACTTGATTGCACCGATTGATTTTTATAGAAATTATCAGCTCTATCTTCCTTATTTAATATACTAGGATCTTTAGGTTCTAAACTTAATCCTTTCATTGGAGATTTTGGTGAAGCACTGTCATTTTTAGCAGCCGAATCAACAGCTGAACTATTCTCAATTGACGTATTCACTTTTTGCTGAAGGGTAGTTTCAAATTTAATTTTGATATCCTCTGAATCAGCAATTTGTTGTACTTGCTTTTTAAACTCATCTGTTCCAAAAACTAAAACAACACCAAACTTTGCTCTCGCTAGGAATAAAGCATCACGGATATGCTCATGTTGATGACTAACAACTGTAATTTCTGATGTGTTTTTCGTTTCAAAAAATGCAACTTTTTTTTGGTCCAGATAAAATTTTTGTCCAAATTTGTATTCGATTACATAGTCTTTTCTAAAAAGAGATGTCATTTGGGATTGCTGATGAGATGTAGACATTTTCTTTGAAGATTCTAATGTATTCAAGCGTTCTCCTTCTTGTTTTTTCTGAAGCTTGAGTCTTCGAGTGTATTCAAAGTATTGCAGCATTTGCTCAAACTCAGATTCAGCTAAATTTTCAGGAAGTTTGATTGTTCTTTTTTTCTCAACCTTAGGCACGAGCTCTAATTCTAGTGTTGAAGATGAAGACTGAGAGTTGTGCTTTTGTTCTTTTGGCTGCTTGAGTGGAGAAATATGTAGATTAAAATAAAGTTGCCAACATTGTTCAATCTCAGATGAATTGAAATATTGCTTATTTAGTTCTTTATGCTAAGTATAAATCAGATTTTGGATCCTAAGCATGAGGAGATCCTGATCTTGCTTATTAATATCAGGCAACTTCTTTTCATCAACACATTTTTTTAATGTTGATTGCAGTGACTCCATTGGTAAACCGCAACAATTTAAGAGCAAACAAGTTTTAATAATGGCTGTACTTTGATTTGTGTGCGTGGATCTAAATTTTTTAAAGAGTTCAGTAAAACACGACTCGATATTGTTTTGAGAAAGACGTTCGAAACTTGGTAATACTCTCTCATGGTTTGTGTCGATAATCTGTTCTTTTTCTTTGAGATCTTTTACAGTGGCGTGGAACAATTCTTTAAATTCCGACGTACCCCTGAGTGTTCCTTTCTTTTTAGAATCAAGTGCTTTTATACATTGTTGTAGTCGGGTCACGGAATAATTACTGAACACCAGGATCCCATATCTATTTTGAATGGCTATCGGTTCATTCTGATCAAAGAGGATTTTTGCTTTTTCAATCTTAGGGTTATCTTGGCAAATAAAATTTTTAGATTGACGCTGATCAAATAAAAATTGTTGTTGCATAACCAAGTGATGTGAGAGGGGAAAAAGTTTTAAAAAATCTGGGTAAGACGTTATTTTCGAGGAATCAAAGTTTGGAGAAAGTGAAAAGTTTTTTTGTAGTGCTTCAGATGTCTCTTTACTCAAGCTTTTATGTTGATCGTTATATTCTTCTCTTTGTAATACTCTTGAATTTATTTGATCAGCATAGTGCTGGTAATGCAGCAGAGTAGAAATGACATCAGATGATTGCTCTGGAAATTTCTGCTGCCATTGTTTTAAAAAATAATTTTTATTGTGCTTATAAATTTCATTTTCAAATACAATTTCTTGATATTCATTTTTACGATTTTTACTGATTGAATCTTTTTCTACTTTTAGTTTTAGATAAACGTCATGAAGATCTTTAACTAGAAAATCTTCATTTTTAAATAAATGGTAAGAATGTAGCGTCGCTTTTGCTGATTGCACGTGCTGAACAGTATCACTTAATTTGATTAGAGGAATTATTTTGTGATCGACATCATGATGAGTAAAATCCCCCCATTGTTTTTCTAAGCTTTTTAGAGTGACTTGTTTATTACAAAATAAAGAGGCTTTAAAGGTGAGTGTTCGTTTTTCATTTGTCTGAATTTTAAAAATACTACCACTGCGTTTTTTTTCATACAAAATTCCAATTTTGGCTAATCGTTGGTGCCAGTCTTGCCAGTTTTTAGCACTGCTCATTACCTGCTGAATATCACGTTCAATATCGTATTGATAGTTTGTTGACTCTGCGATTTCACTACTTATTCGACTTTTTTGTTGATGTCGATATTCTTGATCTCTAATTTTTGAATAAATTTTTTCAGCATCAGGCTGAGGTAAATAATCTGGATTTTTTTCACATTGTCCCGTGTCATGCTTATAGATAAACATTGGATTAGGCTCTGGTTCCCAGCCCTGTTTGGCTTCAATTTCTGCAGCAGCTCGATGTACAGCGTTATAAATCCAACCACCTCCTAAATCGATAGCTTCATTTTCACTGTGTTTATTTTTTTTGTAGGGATGAACTTTATTGACGATTAAATGAAAGTGCACGTTGTCTGTATCTATATGCATTGCATATTGCATTTGCAGTTCTTCTGCACCCAGATGCTTCACCAAAATATCAATTTGTTCTTCTAATTGTTCAGTGGTTGGAACTTCAAATTTTTTAAAACTTCCGACCATATGTACGATTGGGTCAATCACACGAGAGTTCAAACTGGCCGTTTGTGACATTTCTATTTTTTGATAGTGAGGATCATCATCTAAAAAATTTCTCGAGTTTGAATAGACACATTTTTCAGAGAGTAAATTTTCATCAAAACCAGGATGAAGCTGATGAATATATTCAGACAAATGGTGAGCACGTGTCTGCTTCGGATGGTGAATATAATCCGATAATCCAGTCACCCGTTCTTCTACTGAAGACCCGATCATATTCGGAATGACTTTAATAATCATACTTTATCCAATCTATCATTGAGTTTACGCACAGTCATTTTGATCTCAGTGATGAGCTGTTCTATTTCCTCTAATTCATTCAAAATGAGTCGTGTATCTTTGAGTTTTTCTAAAATTTTTGTCAGCATAATTCCGAGGACTCTCACAGCATGAATGTTTCGTTGATCTAAAAACTTGGGCTGAGCATCAGTGAAAATTTTCAAGCGTATATAGTCCGATTGACTCATATGCAACGTCTCATAGGCATTCTTCATCTGTTGATATTCATCTTCTGTAATGCGAATAATGATTTGTTTTTTTCTTAATGATTTGTCTTTCATTTTTTCTACTGTATGCAAATTGAGACCGAGCGGAGCGAGCTCGAGATTTGTGAAATGGACGATGTGATATACATCGTCCCATCCTGTATATTTTTAGCGGTCAATGAATGAACTGAAGATGATGAAAATCATGCTTGTTTTTTCTTTTTTTTCTTAGCGCAAAAAGTTACATTCTTCAGTAATTTAAAAATCAAAAAAGGGTCATATTTTGCCATTTTTCTCAAAGTAGATATTTCGAATAATGATCTTGTAAATTTATTTTCAGGAAAAAATTTAATGCAAGATCAGAGTATTTTAAAATTCGATAGTGAAAATCAGGATGACAAAAGTCTTAAATTTTCAACAGATAATTCTTTTGAAGATAAAGTTCAAAAAGAAGAAAAGCATTCAAAACTTGTTGAGAAGAATCAAAAAATATATAGCAAAAATGATTCTAAAAACTTTGAAAACATTCTTCTTTGTTATATAAAAGAATTGAATGAAAAGACCATTACACGGAATCAATTGCTTACTCAGCATAAGAAAACTTTACTTCAACTCTTTGGTCTTGGTGCAACAACCGGAGAAGTACTAGACTTTCTAAAAAGAAACAATTTTGTGGGTATTACTGAGGAAACTTTAAAAGAGTTTTTAAAGAAGAAAAAATAAATTATGGTGTGAAGTAATCAATAAAAATTGCTTCACACAAAGCAATTGATCCCAACTGAAATAATTCTGTGTCAGCTTAATTCTAGACATATTCCAGGCTCTGTTCGGTAACATACTTGCACCGAGTGAAAGCTTTGCTTTGCCGAACCTACCATGTATCTGCTCGAGTGAATCCATGAAGATATTGTCTAAACCAACCCGCTTCATATCTGTGAACAAATCATAAGTATGCTTGGCTTTAGGCTCAAGACAAGTCAGTATCACGCCACACTTCTTGAAGCCAATATCTTTCTGATATAAGTCATCTATCATCTCAGTGGCGATCTTGCACAGCGTTAATACATTGTCGGTTGGCTCTGGCAAAGTGAGCGCTGCAGACTTGCTGTAATATGGAAATGTTTATCTGTATTAACTGGATTGTACGAAACCAATCATGTAACCACACAACAATCTTTCACCTCTTAGCCGAGATACCGCATCTTGTACATAGAACGCCATTGCTTCTTTCAGAGCGTCAATATGGTAAATCCTTTGACCAAAGGAACGACTCGCAAAAATTTGTTTTCTAGGGGCTTGAGTAGCTGCATACCAAGTAGCTCCGAATGTGTATTAGAAAGATTTAGATCCTGCAATAAAGCTGCTTCTTAAGGAAACTTTGAAGCTTTAGAATTATACGTATTCACGACTTTTGTAATTCCTTTTAATGCCTCCATTAGATCTGCTTCGACATATGAAAGGGAAGGCTGCTCAAGGTAATAACCCACATATTTGAGTGTTTCTTCGGATCACATCACTTTATAGCTATAATTTTTTTGTTCAAAAGTACCTCCTGAAGATATTTTTATGGACCGCTAGCTTTATAGGAATTGAGGTATCTAAACCTTATGCTGAAGAGATTCTACAGTATTGAGTACGGAAAGCAGCCCACTCATACTTTCCAGTTGTTCTATAGGAATTCCTCCAGTCAATAGATTGGGCGAGTTGAGAAAATGGTGCATCCACTTGATATCACCACCATTCAGATGATATAGAGCCTTGTAAATCCGAATGAGGATTAATGCTATTTCTCCTTGTTTAGAATTAGGATCTAGCATTAGACTTGAATCAGATAAAACCATATCAACGCATTCAAGATGCAGAATTCTTACAAATTGTTCTGGTTTTAGCCCAAGCTGCTGAGCCGCTTTCCATGAAGTTTTAGCTAAAAGTCTAGATCTATTTATAGGTTGTGAAAGTGGATTCATGAGTATGCCTTCAATATAAGAAATATTTCTTTTTCACATTACCTGAAAAAAAGTATTTTAAAATTTGTTCTATCAGTCCCATGAACAGGACGGATTTAGGGTCCACGTTTTTTTATGGTCTTCATTGAGTAAATTGAAAAGTTTTCTGAATAGAAAACTTTACCAACTATGGGTTGTTCCGCAATCAGAGTTTTTTTATTTCCCTTTTCAGCAATATGGCTAAACAATTTATTGATCAAAAAACACCATAAAAGATGTCAAAAATACAATGGTTGTTCTCCCGGTAAGTAACGTGGAATAAAACCAATAAAAAGAATTAAAGTGATGGTTTTTTTGCAGATATTTGTAATACTGAGTTTAAGTTTTGCCAAGTTTTCCATTTTTTAGCAACTTGCGTTGCTATAGAACACAATTTATAGCCATGAATTAAGTCCGCACTCATTTTTATGTGAGGACTTAATTAAGGTTAAGAGCCATCTATCACATATGATAATAAGGCGTGTTCGTCAGATGATCATAGAAATTGGTTAAAAATTGATCATATATATTCTGTAAACTAATTAAAGATACTTGCTGAAATCCATATTCTTCAAAAAATTGATTATCAACAAAATATGCAACAGCTTCATATGTCGTGAGATGGCGTGCAACGTTAAGCTGTTTGCAAAAGCCTGGTTCAAATAGTAATTGCAGGGCCGTAGTTTCGATAATTTTAGAAGCAACTATTTTTGAAATGGTCCGTACATTAAGATTGCGGATTTCAGATCTAATTGATTTAAGAACTACATGAGAGGAATTATTCATAATCGAGCCTTTAAGTGAATAGATTTTTCTTAAAAGAAAAATTTACTTAAATTATTTGTTATGAAAGAATGCAAAGGTAAAACGTCGAAATTTTACAATCTTTCATTTCTTTAGTTTGGAATGAAAAGCATGAGGGTCCTATTGTCTAGATAGGTCACTCATGCACATACAATATTGATCATCTAATTTCCCTCCTTAATTTTTAAAAGATGTTTTTTTGTCGAAATAGACAATAAAATACTATCAATATTTATATGTAAACTTGTCTATTTAGTCAAGTTTTTATTGTCGATTTATGGTGTTTTATTATGATGCTTGAAATGGATGTTGATTTGTTTTGTCTAAGACTAAAAGAAATCAGAAAAATGAGAAAAATGACACAGCATGAATTGGCGGAAAAATCAGGCATGCCATCTACATCAATTGCACATTTTGAAGCTGGTTCTCGTAAACCATCGTTAGAAAATTTTTATAAGTTAGTTGTTGTACTGAATATATCTGCTGATTATTTATTAGGATGTGTAGATCAATATACTCATTTAAGTAGCGATCCAATTACAAAATCTATTCAAGCATTACCTGAATCAGAAAGACAAATGATTGAAAAATTCATCTTGTCGTTGCAAAACTAAAATTTTATATCAAAACTGTATCACCACGTCTCTCCTTAAGATTAATATGACAATGGTCAGGGTGGAGGGGTTCCCACTATCTTAGAAATTTAGCAGCAGCATTTAGCGGTTTGACCTTCAAAGCAGTCATGATACGAATTAGCTCAAAAAAGCACTCACTATTATAGCGTAGCTGATATGGGCGTTTCAGGCATTTGGATCGTGAAATCTGCAAGTCAGCCGCAATCATGAAACGTAGGGTTTCTACTGAAAAATCGAATCCACGCATGGTGGTGAGCTTTTCATACGCTAAAGTGGGTCCGAAACCATGCAGTTGGTCAGAAATAATGGAAAGCCACTTTGATTTTAACAAGTTATCATCGCGATGATGGTCAGGTTGACCACGACTGGCATGTACCATACCTAAAACACTATCTTGATTGAGCTTCTGCAATAACTGGGTAATTTGACGGGTGGAAAGACTCAGGATTTCAGCAGTATGGACTTAGGTAAGACGATGATCTCGAACATCTTACAGTATAGCAAGACGTTGAATTTCTTTATCAGATATAGTGATCAGCATCTATATTTTATATAAGTTCAGATTAGTAATATGATATATATCAATGATACATACTATACCTTTAGGAGGTCAAATATGGAAATTGCTAAAGTGTTCCAAACAGGTCGTAGTCAAGCTGTACGCTTACCTAAAGCCTTTCGTTTCAATGGAAGTGAAGTTGCGATTAAAAGCTTTAGCCGTGGTGTTTTGTTAATGCCCATAGATAATCGTTGGGATGTGATGCTAGAAGCAGTTAATGAATTTGAAGTTGGTTTCCAGCTAGAACGAGCGAATCAAGGTAAACAGGTGCGTGAGGAGTTCAAATGATTTATCTCTTAGACACAAATCTTGGCACTGTTGCAAATAACCACGAATTGTAAGCTGAATGCTCTTTTAGCTAAAGGTGCAGCCTATGAATCCCTTCCATGGTCTTCATTTCGGGATGAAATTATTCTTCAGGAAATGCTGGCCGAACGTGGTGTAAAGGTTGATCACACCACGATTTATCGCAGGGTTCAGCGCTACGCCCCTGAAATAGAAAAGCGGTTGCGCTGGTAGTGGCGTAATCCTACAGACCTCAGCCCGTGACATATTGATGAAACCTATGTAAAAGTGCACGGCCAATGGACTTATTTGCAACAGTGCCTTTTAATATGGCCCCATAAATCTAGATCCATTGAAATGAATCATATGAGAAGGGTTATCTGCCATCCACACTTCAGTTTCCCATGCAATGACACCACTATATTTCACATATGTTTTTGTATTAGGAAATGCTGAAACAAAGACTAACCCTGCTGTACAGTTTTGAAATAATGTAGTTAGCTCACCATATCTTTTGTGATCTACTGGCCCATGACTTGTTACTGCTTCTATTAAAAAGAGCCAATTTTTTTCAGAATCATAAATAACGACATCAGGTAATTTTCCATGATTATCTAATTTCACTCCTAATGATTCTAAGAGTGCAATATCGAAAAATCCGTGTTTATTACCTGTATCTCCTGCATAAACTAATGAACCGCCAGGAACATATCTAGCGCCAAATTCGATTACAATATCTTTAATAAGTTGGGAATGTTCACCCGCTGAAAGAAGAATAGTCTGCCCATCTTTTAATTGAAGTGGGATCATATTCATTTCTCGTTCTCTTGCATACATTGCTGCAAGTGTTTGTCTTTTTGAAAGATAGTGCTGAAGGGCTTTGTTGCACAAACCTATCTGTAAAGGCTTTTTCAGCGATATAATTTTCAAATGAAGAAGCCTACACAGAAAATCTACCGCACAACCAATTGGCCCGCATATAACCGAGCACTCATGAGTCGCGGAAATATTGCCATTTGGTTTGATCCTGCTACGCAATGGTATGCGCCATCAAAAGGCAAACAAGGGCGAAATCAAACCTACTCCGACGCAGCTATCCAATGCTGCTTAATGATTAAATCCTTATTCCGTCTATCTTTACGTATGGTCACTGGCTTTGTGCAAAGTCTGATTAAACTTTGCGGATTAAATTGGACCGCACCAGATTACAGTACGCTTTGTAGAAGACAAAAGCATATTGATATTGCAATCAGCTACCAAAAAAGTAGCGATGGGCTGCATCTACTCGTAGACTCTACAGGCATGAAGTTTCTAGGTGAGGGCGAATGGAAACGCAAGAAACATGGAGCTGAATATCGTCGCCAATGGCGTAAACTACATATTGGTATAGATGCCAAAACCCTGCAAATACGAGCAGTTCAGCTTACAACCAATAATGTCAGTGATTCACAGGTGCTTGGTGATTTACTTGATCAGATTCCACAAGATGAGCAGA
>NZ_JAMXXO010000029.1:0-21745 GCF_024129115.1 Acinetobacter lwoffii | reverse complement strand
GTGAAGGCGGTTTCGGTGATCGTCCACAACGTTCGTTTGATGACCGTCCAAAGCGTGACTTCGGTGATCGTCCAGCTCCACGTCGTGAAGGTGGTTTTGGTGACCGTCCTCGCTCTAATGATGACAACCGTGGCAACCGTGTAGACTACAAACCAGCTCGTGAAGGTGGTTATGGTGATCGTCCAAAACGTGATTTTGGTGATCGTCCAGCTCCACGTCGTGAAGGTGGTTTCGGTGATCGTCCAGCGCGTTCATTCGGTGATAACCGTCCAAAGCGTGATTTCGGTGATCGTCCAGTACGTCGCAACTTTGATGACAAGCCACGTGGTGAACGTTCGTTCGGTGGTGAAGATCGTCCACGTCGTAAATTTAACGACTAATTCAGTCGCTAGATGAAGATAAAAAACCGGTAGAAATACCGGTTTTTTTATGCATTGAGTTTTTTGCTTTTTAACCTAAAATGTCTACTAAATCATGTTTTGTCAGGGTTATGATAATTATTAATATGAAAAGCTTAGCTCTTCGATCTCAATTGATAGAGGTGTATATGCCATATATCGCATTGACTTTGATTTTATGTAATATTATCTATACAGTTTTTTTAATTAATCAATGTACCTAAATCAAGCTTAAGTGCATATTTTTATTATAAAAAATTCGAAATAATCTATTGTTGTTATTTTTTTATGATATTAGACCATCTTTTTCAACTGCTAACATTTTGAACTTCGTTCCTTTATAGTATGCATGCTGAAAAAATGCAGGAATAAACTCAGCTATGAAAAATCAAACAGCGCGAGATACTCAATCTCTGATTGAAGTCAAGAATCTGAGCTTCAAGCGGGGTGAGCGCGTGATTTATGACGACGTGAGTTTAAATATTCGTCGTGGGCAGATTACCGCCATTATGGGGCCATCCGGTACTGGTAAAACCACCTTATTAAGATTGATTGGTGGGCAGCTGGTTCCTGAGCACGGTCAGGTTTTATTGGACGGTAAAGATATTGCCACGATGTCACGTTCCGAACTTTTTTCAGCACGTGCACGGATGGGTATGTTGTTTCAGAGCGGTGCTTTGTTTACCGATATGAGCGTGTATGAAAATGTCGCATTTCCGATTCGGGCACATACCAAATTGCCAGAACATCTGATTAAGGAAATCGTGGCACTGAAACTGGAATCAGTCGGTTTACGTGGTGCAGAACAGATGATGCCATCTGAACTATCCGGTGGTATGAACCGACGCGTGGCTTTGGCCCGCGCGATTGCGCTGGATCCTGAGCTGATCATGTACGATGAACCCTTTGCCGGACAAGATCCGATTGTGATGGGCGTTTTGACTCGTCTGATCCGTTCATTACGTGAAGCACTGGACTTGACCACGATTATTGTTTCACATGATGTTGCAGAAACTTTATCGATTGCAGACTACATCTATGTGGTGGCAGAAGGCAAAATTCAGGGCGAGGGCACACCGGCAGAACTAAAAGCACATCCATCTGCTTTTGTACAGCAATTCCTGACCGGTTCGGTAGAAGGTCCGGTGGATTATCAGTTTAGTCATCAAGCTTATTTAAGTGATGAGGTTCGTTCATGAATGCAATTGCCGCATTAGGTAGACGCGTTATTGAACGTGTACAGGGGATTGGGGTCGCGACCCTGATGCTGTTGCAGATTTTATTTTCCATGCCGACCTGGCTTGGAGTAAAGCTGTTTGTTTATCAGATGTATCGGGTTGGGGTATTGTCCCTGCTGATTATTGTGGTTTCTGGCCTGTTTATTGGAGCCGTGCTTGGTTTGCAGATGTTTAGCATCTTGTCGACCTTTGGTAGTGAGTCGATGCTGGGAACAGCGGTCGCGCTGACCTTGCTGCGTGAACTGGCACCTGTGGTCGCTGCTTTGCTGTTTGCAGGACGTGCCGGTTCAGCTTTGACTGCGGAAATTGGCCTGATGAAAGCCACTGAACAATTGTCCAGTATGGAAATGATCGGTGTCGATCCATTGAAGCGGGTGATTTCGCCTCGTCTTTGGGCAGGGATTTTTAGCTTGCCAATGCTTTCCGTCATCTTTGCTGCAGTTGGCATTATGGGCGGCAAAATGGTCGGGGTGGATTTTCTGGGTGCCGATGAAGGCGCTTATTGGAGCGGCATGGAAAGCAGCGTGCAATTCTATAAAGATGTCTTAAATGGCACCATTATTAAAAGTTTTGTATTCGCATTAATTTGTACCTGGATTGCGGTGTATCAAGGCTATGCCTGTGTCCCGACATCGGAAGGTATTGCAACTTCTACAACGCGTACAGTCGTGTATTCTTCGCTGTGCGTTTTAGGCTTTGACTTTGTGTTGACTGCGGTCATGTTCGGAGGTGTTTAATGAAATCACGTACTAGTGAGCTGGCCGTTGGTGTTTTTGTTATTTTGTTTGGTATTGCCTTATTTTTCCTAGCAATGCGTGTCAGTGGTCTGGTCGGACACAATATTTCCGACAGCTATAAAATGACAGCGACTTTTGAAAATGTAAATGGGATCAAGCCACGTGCCAAAGTGGCATTAAGTGGTGTGAAAGTGGGGCAGGTGGATGACATTACCCTGGACCCTGTAACTCGTCTGGCGACCGTGCATATGACCCTGGATGGCTCATTGACCTCGTTTAATGCTGAACAGTTAAAGCAGGTTCAGCAGGAAGCACTGGAAGAGTTACGTTATAGTTCGGACTATACTGCTGCTACTCCTGCGCAACAAAAAGACATGGAAAAACAACTGTTAGCTAACATGAAATCCATCACCAATATTGATGAGGATGCTTATATTATGGTAGCGACCAATGGTTTATTGGGTGAAAAATACCTGAAAATTATTCCAGGTGGTGGTCTGAACTATTTGAAACGCGGTGATCAGATTGCCAATACCCAAGGCACCATGGAAATTGAAGATTTAGTGACGAAGTTCATTACTGGCGGTGCCGGTAAATCGTCGGATAGTCAAGAAACTGCCCCAGAACAGGCGACAGTTTCAGAATCGACTGATGCAGAACCTGTATTTGTTGAATAATAGATTGAGGAGATTTCAGTGAAGACTTTAGTAAAACAAACGCTTGCAGCAAGCATTCTTTCAACAATGATTGCTGGTACAGTGTTTGCTGCACCGTCTGAAGCACCACCTGTTTTTATTAAAAAAGTGGCAGATGGTTTGATTGAGCGCCTCAAAGCTGATAACGCAAAATTGCAGAACAATCCAGCGCTGGTAAAAGCGATTGTCCGCCAGAATCTGGATCCATACATTGATTCACAGTCTTTCACGCGTATTGTGATGGGGACTTATGCGACGAACCAGTATAGTACTGCTGCACAGCGCGCGCAGTTTGAAAAGAATTTCCGTGAAACGCTCATTGAAAATTATGGTTCTGCATTTTCCAAGTTCAGCAATCAGACCTATAGCGTGCGTCCGTACAAGGCCAGCAATAGCAAAAATCCTGTTGTAACCATCGACTTTAATAATAAAGGCGAGAAAATTCCAGTGGCGTTCCAGCTGGTGGACAAAGGTTCACAATGGAAAATCCGCAACATCAACGTATCGGGTATCGATCTAGGTTTGCAATTCCGTAACCAGTTTGCTGCGACAGTCAAACGTAATGGCGGTAATATAGATAAAGCCATTGCTAACTTCAAACCGGATGCAGAAGCTGCAATCGACAAGAACAAGAAATAATCAGATAGGTGAGCCGTGATTGTATTCAAGGATCAGGAATTGCAGGTTTCAGGCAAGATTGACTATGCCAATGCGCAGGACTATTACCTAAATGGTATGCGTGTGGTTCAGTCACAGAGCAAGTTTCCGCTTGTGGTTAATCTAGCTGGGCTTGAAAGTGGTAGTACTTTGGCTTTGGCAGTATTGGTGCGCTGGTTGCGCCAGACGCCTCAAGCGCAAGGACTACAGTTTAAAGCTGTCCCTGCTAAAATGATGAATATCATTCAGGCCTGTCATTTACAGGATGATTTACAGATCATTCAGTAAATAAAAAAAGCACTGAAAGGTGCTTTTTTTTTTATTGTTGACACATTTTAAAAGTAAAGTCCTTCCTTTATCAAAAGGACGTTAGGAAGGATTAAAATATGACCTCACCCTAACCCTCTCCTAAAAGGAGAGGGAACTTCCTCTCTAACTTTATGGATAGAAATGATGATTTTTAAAAACTACTATCTCAATAAATATTGGAAGTCCTCTCTCCTTATGGGAGAGAGTTAGAGAGAGGGTGAAGAAATTAAATCCACTTCTTCCATCTAAAGTAAATCAATGGCCCAATTAAAAAGCCGATCAAAATGATACTGACCATAATGAAGCTCATGGTGCCTTGTGCAAAAGGCAGAACTTCGGTATTCATGCCATAAATACTGGCGATCAGCATCGGCGGTGCAAGCATACTTGGCAGGATCGAGAATCGACGAATCGTATCGTTCTGTTCCGTGTTAATGAATCCGGACGTGGTATCGAGCAGGAAGCGCACTTTCTGAAACAGGAAGGCATCATGTTCAACCAGCGAGCGCACATCTTCACTGAGTTCTCGGATATCCGCATCATAAATATGACTGCCCAAGGCGCGTGGACGAGACAGGAAAGTCAGAACACGACGTAAATCGATCAGACAGAGCTGCGCTTTACCGAGCATATCTTCCAGTTGAGCCAGACGGGTAATCATGTCATCCAGATCGAGAATCTGCTCGCGATGGCGATTATTCAACACTTCAGTTGAATATTTCTCTAAATCTTTATGTACATCTTCCAGAATATCGGCCAGCTCATCCAGTTTGGCTTCGAGCAGGCCCAATAAAATCCAGGTTGGATCTTTATAATCGATTTCATAATCATTACGGCGCGCACGGGCACGGAAGGCACGAAAGGCCACCAGTTTTTCGCCACGCAAGGTAAAAAGACGGTCCTTATGCAGAATGAATGCTACGGTTTGTACCGTCGCCAGCATGCTGGATTCATCTTCGTTTTCATTCTCGACCTGATAGTTTTTATTTTTGGTTAAAAAATAGGTGCTGATATGCAAAATACCGTCATCATCACGGTAAAATCGAGCACTAGAGGAGATATCTTCCAGCGATTTTAAGGTCGGTAAGTTTTGCGCATAGGCATCTAGAATCCATTGCTGCTCTTCTTGTGAAGGTGCAATCAGATCAAGCCATACTAAATCTGGATGCAGGTCGAAATCACCGTTAATCGTGATATCTTCTAAGCTACCGCGCTCTGTGGCGTAAAAGGCTTCAAGCATGCTGTCTTTTCTCCCTGGCGCAGTATGTGAATTGGAATGGGTGTATTTTAGACAAGGAATTGAATAAAAACACTGATATTAAGCAGTTATTTTTGGAAAAAACGCGCTTGCAGCGATTTTGTACAATATAGCGTCAATTGGAGAGTGAAATGATGAATTCTATCGCAATTTTTTGTGGTTCAGCACTGGGCTCGGATCCTCTCTATGCCCAGATCGCCGAAAAGGTTGGCCAGACCTTGGCAGCAAGGCATCAGACGCTGGTCTATGGCGGTGGTCGTTCTGGCTTGATGGGGATTATCGCTGATAGTGCTTTGGCTGCTGGTGGCAAGGTGATTGGTGTAATTCCAAGACAGCTGGTCAATCGTGAACTGGCGCATCCGCATATTACCGAGCTATTTGTGGTCGATAATATGCACGAACGTAAAACCCGCATGTCGGAACTGGCACAGGGATTTATTGCCATTCCGGGTGGTGCAGGAACGCTGGAAGAAATTTTTGAACAATGGACCTGGGCACAGTTGGGAATTCATAAAAAACCTTGTGCTTTTTTAAATGTAGATGGTTTCTATGATGATTTACTCAAATTTATCCATATGACGACTGAGAAAGGTTTTACCAAAGCGCGCTTTAGCGATGCTTTAATTGTGAGTGATAATCTGGATGATATTTTGCGCCAGTTTGAAAGTTATCAGCCGCCTGAAGCGAAATGGGGTATGGTCGATCAGACCGATCTTGTAAAATAAGCTGTCCACAGCATGATTTGTAGAAAATAAATGAACGTGATTACGGTGGCTGCAGCCATTATTTTAAATGAAGCGCAGCAACTGCTGGTGGTTCGTAAAAAAGGGACGTCCTGCTTTATGCAGGTTGGTGGCAAGCTGGAGCCAAATGAAGCACCAGAAGCAACGATGTTGCGTGAAATTCAGGAAGAAATTGGCATACAGGCACAGATTCAGCAATTCATTGGGCGTTTTGAAACCAAGACGGCGAATGAACCAGATCATCAACTGGTGAGTTATGTCTATTGGGTAAGTCTGGATCAAGCACCAAAAATTGAAGCGGAAATTGCCGAAATGAAATGGGTCGATCTGGATGAAAAAGAGCTACGACTCGCACCCTTGACCACTGAAATTGTGATTCCTTGGGTGAAGTCGCAGTTACTCGCCCAAGCTTAAATTTTCAGATTTGAGCACCTGCCAGACAGGCTGCATAAACTTTTTGACAGCCCAGTTGTTCAAGTGTTTGGCTCAGTGCTCGAATCGAGCTGCCGGTCGTCACCACATCATCAATAATCAGCACCCGACGGTAACGCAGCTTGGAAATGGTACTGATCTGGAATTGTGATTGGATGTCTTCAATCCGCTCCAGCCGGCTTAGGCCCTTTTGCGAGTGTTGTTTCATTCGTCGAACAGGTTGCCAGATGGGTACATTCAACTGTTTTGCCACATGTTTGGCCAGCACTAGAGATTGATTATAACCGCGCTCAGCCAGACGCTCATTCGAGATCGGCATCGGTACTATCGCACTGACTTTAGGTAGGTCTAAACTTAACAGCACACCTGCCAGTAAATTTTGCAAATGCAGCTTCTGTTCATATTTAAACAGTTGAATCAGCCGGTCCATCGGGTAAGCATAGTCGCAGGCAATCTGGAACTGCATTTCCTGCCGTTGAATGGTTTGATGTGCCCAGGGTAATTGTCGCCAGCAATCTTCACAGACTGAATGAATGGACTGATGATCGGTCAGACAGAGCTGGCAGGGCTGTAAGCGGGTCAGCCAGGATTTTCCATGTTCCAGTAATTTAAACATAGGCATAGCGCGGTGCTTCCGGTAGCCAGCGTTGCAATAATGCCTCGGCCTGATCGGGATAATCCTTGAGCATCTGCTGGGCCACATAATGTGCCTGATTGAGCAGGTGATCATCACGTTCCAGTTTGGCCACACGGAAATTCATGTCGCCAGTCTGTTTGGTCCCGAGCAGCTCACCTGGGCCACGCAATTCCAGGTCTTTCTCGGCAATCATGAAACCATCATTGGTTTCGCGCATGATTCTTAAGCGTTCCTGACCATTTTGCGAGAGCGGATGTTTATACAGTAGCGCACAGAAACTGGCTTTGGCGCCACGACCGACCCGGCCACGTAACTGATGCAATTGAGACAGGCCCAGACGCTCGGCATTTTCAATCACCATAATGGAGGCATTTGGTACATCGACGCCGACTTCGATCACGGTGGTGGCAATCAGGAGCTGTAATTCATTATTTTTAAACTGCTGCATTACCGCCTGTTTTTCATCGGCTTTCATCTTGCCATGTACCAGTCCGATATTCAACGCAGGAAAGCGCTCGCGAATTTCGGTAAAAGTCGCTTCGGCAGCTTGAGCATCTAGGGTTTCGGATTGCTCTACCAGGGTGCAGACCCAGTAGGCCTGCTTGCCTTCGGCACAGTTGCTGGCAATCCGTTGCAAGACTTCTTCGCGCCGGTCTAATGGAATGGTCACGGTCTGAATCGGGGTACGGCCCGGCGGCAGCTCGTCAATCACTGAGGTATCCAGATCACCATAGGCAGACATGGCCAGTGTGCGTGGAATCGGAGTCGCAGTCATCACCAGTTGATGCGGAGACATACCATCTAGCCCTTTATTTCTGAGTGCAAGGCGCTGATCCACACCAAAGCGGTGCTGTTCATCAATAATCACCAGACCCAGTTTGGCAAACTCGACATTTTCCTGAAACAGGGCATGCGTTCCGATCACCAGATGGGCGCTGCCATCCCGAATCACCTGTTCCGCTGCGGCGCGAGCTTTACCTTTTTGCTTGCCGGAAAGCCAGGCCACATTTAAGCCCAAAGGCTCAAACCAGCGTTTAAAATTCAGATAATGCTGCTCGGCCAGAATCTCGGTCGGTGCCATCAATGCAACTTGCCAGCCTTCTTCCAGTGCATGGCAAGCTGCGACACCAGCCACCAGGGTTTTACCCGCGCCGACATCGCCTTGCACCAGACGCAACATCGGTTTATTGCTTTTTAAATCCTGCACGATTTCTCTGGATACACGTTTTTGCGCACCGGTCATTTCAAAAGCCAGACTGGCTAAGAGCTGTTTGGCATAGGTTTTACTGGGCGCAAATGAAGGCGCTTCGACTTGCTGAATAAAGGCCCGACGTGTCAATAAACTGATCTGATGCGCTACCAGTTCTTCAAAGATCAGGCGCTGCTGTGCAGGATGTGAGCCTTGTGCTAGTTGCAGCATATTGGCATTGACTGGCGGGTGATGGATATATTCCAGTGCCTGTTTCAGTGCATAACCATTGCTAAATTTTGCTGGCAGTAGTTCAGGCAGATGGTCGCTGTATTGAGCCAAGGCCTGCTGAATATAATCCCGTATTTTGGGTTGGGTCAGGCCTTCAGTCGCAGGGTAAATCGCCGTGAGCTGGGTTTGAGGTAAAGGTGTGTCCTCAGTAATGACTTGCAGTTCGGGATGATACATTTCCAGACCGCGCGCACCGACCCGCACTTCACCAAAAATTCTTAAACGGTTACCCAGTTTGCAGCGGTCAGTAATACCTTTATAGATATGATAAAAACGTAAAGTAACCTTGCCAAAATCATCATCCAGCAGCACAGCCATAGATTTGCGTTTACCGGGTGGAAAATCTACACCTTTAACGATCCCTTCCAGCAGATAACTGCGTCCCACGCTCAATTGATTCATGGGAATGATCGTGCTACGGTCTTCATAGTCACGTGGTAGATGAAAAAGCAAATCATCAGTATTGAAGATATTTAGTTTTTCGAGTAATGAAGCGGCGGCATTGCCAACGCCTTGTAACTGATGGACTGCAGCCATGTCCCCTCAACCAGATTTGTGATTCGGTGCTCAATGCATATTTTATTTACCGGTTATGGTAAAACATCCCGACGTGTGGCTAAACAACTATTTGAGCAAGGTCATCAAATTAGCACAATTAGCCAGAGTCCCAAAACAGATTCATTCGCAACTCATCTGATTCAGGATGTGCATAAACTGGATTTAACAGCAGTTACACCGATTGACTGGGTCTATGTATTACTTAGTCCAAAACAAAGTACGGTTGAAGGCTATCAGCAAACTTATCTGGATTCGGTTCAACCTATTGTCTCTGCCTTGAAACAGCATCCGGTGAAACGGATTGTGGTGGTGTCATCGACACGAGTGTATGGGCAAAATTCCGGTGAAATCGTAGATGACGAAACTGAAATTCACCCGAATGATGCTCAGAGCAAAATCTTGCAGCAGATGGAGCAGGCTTATTTCACTGCTTATCCTGAGAAATGTACCATCATTCGTCCAAGTGGGATTTATGGAGCATCGGTAGAACGCCTACAAAAAATGGCCGCCTCGATGTTGAGATATCCGAATCTGCACTGGTCCAACCGGATTCACATTGAAGATTTATCACGTTTCTTATCACAGATGATTCACGTGGAACATCCTGAAAATTCTTATATTGTGACAAACAACGATCCAAAATTAATGCATGAAATATTGCAATGGTTCCAAAAGCAGATGGGGCTTCCTTTGCTTAAAGTAGAAAGTGAGCAGGTGACAGGTAAGAAGCTTTATGCGACCCGAATGCAAAAAATGGGATTTGAGTTAGAGCATCCAGATTGTTATGAGGATTATTTGGGGTTGATGAGGAAAAATAATCCCTCCTAGCCTCCCTTTTTAAAGGGAGGAATCCCCCTCCTTTTCAAAGGAGGGGTTAGGGGAGGATTTTATTTAAAAGACCTCTCCCTATCCTCACTTGCACTTCGTTTTAAAAGCCGTGCTTTAAAACTCGCTCAGGAGAGGGAATACTCATATTTAAATAATGGCATTAGCTTTCCAATTTTCACTTCTTATAAATTCTAAAATAAAAAGAGAGGCCTTAGCCTCTCTTTTTATTTAATTTAAACTTACTTCTTTTTCCGCTTCGCGCGTTTCTTGGCTTGTTCAGCCGCAACTGCATCCAAAGCTTCTTTCAGTTCTTCATCCGTAAAGTCGGTGATGTGGTGCAACATCTGCAACTTCACTTCATCCAATACCAAATCTGCATATTGCGCCACATTGGTCAGCTGTTCATCAAAGACAATCGCATTGTCTTCATTGGTACACAGATAACCTTTTTGGGTTAAGACTTTAATAAAGCTCTGGAACAGGGCTTTGTCGAAGAACTCAGGTGAGTTGAACTCATATAGCACAGACAGGCGTTGACCAACCAGGTAACTGAGCTCTTCGACCTGACGGGTCGAGATATTGCCAGAACCACGTTGGGTAATCAGTGCCAAAGTCATGTAATAACGTTCCAGACTTTGAGTCACGGGTGCAGCCAGAACTTCGAGCTGATGATGCGCTTCCGTATTCGGTGCAGGTGCAATCAGGTTTTCGCCATCTTGCGTGATCAGTTTCAAGGCAATTAAGCTATCAATATGGGCATTGACCTGATTTTGAATCTCATCTTCATGCCATTTTAAAAATAGCTCAGCTTTGAGGAACGGATATAGGGTGCTGCTGATATTGATCACATCATGACGGCGGATGGTGCCGTTATGTTCAGTCAGGGCTGCAATCAGGGATGGCAATATAAAAGTATGCACAATATTATTACGGAAGTAAGTTAGCAGAACCGCCTGATTATCCTCAATCGCAATAATATCTCCCAGTACATGCTTCACCCGTTTGATCAGTTTCAGCTTCATTGCATAGGCAATTATTTCTTTGCCTGACAGCGGTGTAACCTGCATGCGTTCATCATAAGGCAGGGCGGTGAGCAAGGTGCGATAGGTATCCAGCTGTTTGATACAGATTTCTTCATCCAGCGTATGTTTTGGCGTGGCCAGCAAGATTAAAGATAATAACGATACCGGATTGATCACGACTGCACTGTTAATATTTTCCAGAATAGCCTGTGCAGAGCTATTCACCGCGTCAGAAACCGCTTGTGGAACCGGATCATCGTTCTTTTCGATCTTGATATTTTCTGCACCATGCTGTTTCAGGATATCATCCAGAAATACCGGTTTACCAAAGTTCAGGTGCACCTTGCCAAAAATACGTTCAATCTTGCGCAGGGTTTTCAAAATACCAAAAATAGACTCGGCTTCTTTTGGCTTACCACTCATCTCACCGACATAGGTACCACCTTCCATTAGGCGTTCATAGCCGATATAGGTCGGTACAAATACAATCGGTTTGGACTTGCCACGTAAATGACCATGCACGGTCATTGCCAGCATCCCGGTTTTTGGCGGTAGCAAACGACCGGTACGTGAACGGCCACCTTCAATAAAATATTCTAGCGGGGTATTACGTGACAGGACGCTATACAGATATTCTTTAAACACCGTAGTATAGAGCGCGTTGCCGCGGAAAGTACGGCGAATAAAGAAAGCGCCACCACCACGTAAAATCTGACCGACAAAAGGCATATTGAGGTTATCGCCCGCAGCAATATACGGCACCATCAAGCCACGGCGATAGATCACATAAGACAATAATAAATAGTCAATGTGACTGCGGTGACATGGGGTATAGACAATTTCATAATCCTTGGCCAATTCACGCACGGTACTGAAATTATGGACTTCTACGCCGTCATAAAGCTGGGTCCATAAGCGGGTCAGCGCTTTATCGGCAAAACGTACAGTAGAATGAGAATAATCGGAAACGATTTCGTTCAGATAACCGATGGCACGACGTTCAGATTCCAGCATCGAGATTTTGCTACGAATACTGTCATTGCGAATCGCTGCCTGTACATCGGGTGATTTGATCAGACCGTGCATGACATTGCGACGGTCAGACAGATCCGGTCCAAGAATCACTTCGCGCTGACCATCCAGATAATCATTTAAAGTGCTGACAATATAAGTCGCCGGCGCTGAATTTGGATGCGTCTCTTTAGCAAAGTTAATCAAGGTGCGTAAAGACTGCGGTTCATGGAACTCTAAATAAGACTGGCGACCATGCAGGCCGATATTGACCAGTTGCTTGACCCGGCTTGGTGTAGACCAGGTATCGGTAAATAGCAGTTTAAACCAAGAATCTTCTTTCTCGGGTTCGCGTCCCCAAAGTACTGTTACCGGTACCAGTTCGACATCCAGCTCAGGATGCTGTTCCAGAATTTCAATTAGGCGTAATAAGCGCGGCGGGAAAGCATGCGGTGGTGAGCTGAGCAAATTATTTTCATCATGATGCTGCAAAAACAGTACTGATGCTTTTTCTTTATTGTTACCCAGTTGCATTGGATCAAGTGCAGCCGGCAATTTTAAGCGGCGCGTTTCTGCATCGACAACCAGTGCATTACTACGAGAATGGTTCTGTAAAACGTAGCAGACCAGTTTCTGCGATTCTGCTGCAGTCTGATCAGATTCAGGTGCTGTCACTTCACTTGGTACTTCCCCAAGAACATGAGGGGTAACCACAAGATCAAGTAACTTACTTGAAAGCTTGCGATACATTTGACCAAAGCCATTCTTGGACATAGCTGCTCCTAATTTTACTGACCAAAACCACAGGACTTCTGAGGGGATTTATTTTGCGGGTTTTTAAGATGAAAAAATATATCTTTTTTTAACAACTTCAACAGAAGTGCTTCAATTTTAGCGTGAAAGCAGATGCTTTTCCTAGTCACTTATGACATCAGTATGACAGAACAGTCATGCAAACTTTAGAGTTTCGCTCTGATTTTGTGGCAGAATATTCCAGATCAATTATTTAAATCCTTTTTTCCATTTTGAGATATCTCCAATATTAGATAGGTTGCTTATGAATGCCTTAACACAGGAACTGGTCGAGCTGCTCAGCTTAGAAAAGTTAGAAGAAAACATTTTCCGGGGAATCAGCCGGAATCTGGTGGGCAAGCGCGTGTTCGGTGGGCAGGTTTTAGGGCAGGCGCTACGCGCCGCGTCTTATACTACAGACTGTCCAGCACATTCATTACATGCCTATTTTCTGTTTGGCGGGGATGTCAATGCACCGATTATTTATGAAGTGGATCGTATCCGTGACGGCAAGAGCTTTGTCAGCCGTCAGGTGCGCGCTATTCAGCATGGCCGTACCATTTTCATGTGTATGGTGTCTTTCGCGCATCAGGAAGAAGGGCTAAATTACCAGATTTCAGAGCCTGAATATCCACCGGCAGAAAGCCTGAAAAATGAAGCGGAACTGATCAAACAGATTATTGAGTTTATTCCGGAAAATGTCCGTGCATCTTTCACTCGTGATCGTCATGTGGAAATTCGTCCGGTCAATCCGCAAAATCCATTCCAGCCTCAACCTGAAGCACCGTCTTATGCGCACTATATCCGTACGCATGACCGTATTGCTGCAGAAGTCGATCAGATCTCCTTGCATCAGGCTATTGCTGCTTTCTATTCTGATTTTACCTTGATGACCACGGCGCTTCGTCCACATGGTCTGAGTTATATTTCGCCAAGCTTACAATGTGCCAGTATTGACCATGCCATGTACTTCCATAAACCATTCCGTGCGGATGAATGGATGCTTTACGATATGGATGCCACCCAGAGCGCCAGTTCGCGCGGCCTGAATTTTGGCCGGATGTGGCAGAACGGAGAGCTGGTCTGCAGTACCTCTCAGGAAGGTCTGATCCGCTTACGTGAAATCGAAACACAATAAGTTTGTAGTCTGTCAAAAAGCCGAATCCTAGATTGGGTTTTTTGTTTTTAAGCCGGATGAAAAAGGCCATTTGATGCCATGCTTCAACCATGCGTTTATAAAATATTACTCGATTCTATAGACACTGCATGGCATAGTGCGGCTTAAGATCAATATTAAAAATGCATGAAAAGATGAGCTTAAATACGCAAATTTTAATTGCCGCCGTATTGGGGGTGCTGTTTGGATTTCTATTGACGATATTTCCGCAGACCTCATTTTTTGATATCAGCTTATATGGCATCGGCATCGTCAGCAGTATTTTTATTGGCTTGTTAAAAATGCTGTTAGTGCCGCTGATTTTTAGCTCGATCGTGGTCGGCGTATCCAATCTGCAGGCGGGTGGGCAGCTAAGCCGCACCTGGAAAATTACCCTGATGTGCTGTGTGACCACCACTACCTTGGCACTTATTTTAGGTCTGGCGTGTGCGCATCTGTTTGATGTCGGTAAGGGTGTGGATGTGCTGATGTTCCAGAATGCCATGGCACAACATCAAACACCGGATACGCTGACGCCTTCTTCTTTCTTTACCAACTTTATTCAAAATACCTTGATCAATCCCTTTAAAGCATTTTCGGATGGCAATGTCTTGGCGGTGGTAGTCTTTGCGCTATTTGTTGGTGTGGCACTGGTTGCGGGAGGAGATAAATTTCGTACCGTGCGCAAGCTGAGTCACCAGTTTTTCGAAATCATGATGTTGATGATTGGCTGGGTAATGAAACTGGCACCACTCGGTATTTTTGCCTTATTGGCCAAATTAATTGCCACTGAAGATGTTTCGGTTCTTAGTCGTCTGGCTGAATTCGCTGCGGTAGTCACCGGTACGACGATTTTTCATGGCATCGTGGTCTTGCCTTTATTGCTATGGATTTTCGGCAAGATGGATCCGGTCACGTTCTTTAAAGGCACACGTGCTGCCTTGATTACTGCCTTTGCCACCAGTTCCAGTTCGGCCACCATGCCCCTGTCGATGAAATGCGCACAGGAAAATTTAGGGGTACGCCCACATACCGCAGGCTTTGTAATTCCACTTGGGACCCAGTTAAATATGGATGGTACGGCGCTGTATGAAGCAGCTGCAGCTCTGTTTATTGCCAATTTAATGGGGCTGGATCTGAGTCTGGGGCAGCAACTGGTGGTCTGCGCGACTGCGATGATTGCATCCTTAGGTGCACCGGGGATTCCGAGTGCCGGTATGGTGACTATGATTATGGTCTTGCAATCGGTAGGTTTGCCTGCCGAGGCAATTGCCATTCTGTTGCCGATCGACCGTTTACTGGATACCGTACGTACAGTGGTGAATGTTCAGGGAGATATGATGATCAGCGTGGTGGTGGACCGGCATACGCGTGAACCCGATCTTCAAGCTACAGATAGCTAAAACATTTAAAAAAATAAAAAAAAAGCAGGTATTTGACCTGCTTTTTTATTTGTACGTTGAGTTTTAATAAATCAAGAATGATCACAGATCATTTAGGTGATATGGTCTTAATCCGCTGAACGCTTATTCTGATTTAGCTCATCTGCCGCTTTAAGCTCGGATTGATCCTGCTCAAGCAATTCCAGCGGTTCTTCAGCTTCATTTAAATCATGAGTCGATACTTCAGCATGCTCAGAATCAGCTTCACTAAGCTCGAGCTCTTCAAGCGGTTCATCAGATTCATTCAAATCATGCGCTGATGCTTCCGGAATGCTGTCCAGATCATATTCAGATGCTTGATCTAAGGTAAAGTTCAAACGGCCACCCATGACGCTGGCCAGTTCTTCTAAACCTTGTTTGTTCATGGAGGAAAACAGTTGAATCGAGAAATCCAGCTTCATCTTTTTCAATGCCGCTTTGACTTCCTGCAAGGCTTTGGATGCAGGACCACGGTTTAGTTTGTCAGATTTGGTCAATAACACATGCACGAACAACTGGCGGGAATAAGCCCATTCCAGCATCATTACATCAAAGTGTTGCAGGGGATGACGGATATCCATCAACAATACCAGGCCTTGCAAGCTTTGACGGTGAATCAGGTAATTTTCCAGTTCTTTTTGCCAGACCAGTTTCATTTTTTCAGGCACAGCCGCATAACCATAACCGGGTAAGTCGACCAGACGCTGATCCGGATTACCCAGGCTGAAAAAGTTGATCATCTGGGTACGGCCAGGTTTTTTCGATGCACGTGCCAACTGTTTCTGGTTGGTCAGGGCATTAATCGCACTAGACTTACCCGCATTCGAGCGGCCGGCAAAAGCAATTTCATAGCCTGTATCTTCTACACAAAGACTGAGTTTGGGTGCACTCATTAAAAATTCGGCTTTGCGTAGCCAGTTGAGTGCGCGCACAGAATATTCAGTAATGGCAGAATCAACTTTTTTCTCGTAGCTGATCTTTTGCTTAGGCGCATGGGCTGTCTTACTGTTTTTGGATTTTCCTCTGCTGTGGTGCATAACTCAACTTCAATAAATGATCTACAATGAAACATTATAAAGGAAGTCGCACAGGCAAGCGAACTTTGCCGCAAGAATAAGTCACAAGACCTGACCCGGAAGACTTTAAAGATTAATCAGGCCGATCGGAGAATTTGTACTGAAACGCGCATTTCGTGGCCTAATCACATCTTTAAGCACATATTGGTCCAGACTGCTATAAAACTGTTCCACCGCATCATCTAAAATACCTTTTAAACCACAGGTCGGACGTAATACGCAGGGTGGGCTATTGCATTCCACTACATTGCTGTCGCGTTGCAGGATCCGCACAATCTGTCCCAGCTGGAGGCTCAGGCTGGCCGGATTTAAACGTATGCCGCCACCTTTACCACGTGTGGTAATCAGCCACTCCTGTTTCGCCATAAAATGCACGATTTTCATGGCATGATTTTGTGAAACCTGTAATCGCTCGGCAAGTTCTGCAATGGTATAGGGGAGATCACGTGGCTGTGCGACATACATCAGAATCCGAAGCGCATAGTCAGTGAATTTATTGAGTTGCATAACGTCAACAGCTAGAAAATGAAAGAATTGAATGTTAAAAGCTCCACGAATGGAGCTTTTAATCAGAATCTGATGCTAGTCTAAACCGTTTTTGCAATTAAAGCTTGAGCGGGGCAGACACTTCAACTACATCACCAACTTTGTAGTGGTCGATCAGTGTCTGTGCAACCGAGAATGCGGTTGGATTTTCTTCCGCTTTCACAGTAATTTGATATTGCTCGTTTTGAGCCTGATCAAAGCTAAACTGTTGTGGTTGACGAATGTGCTGTTCAGGCACCTGTACACGTACTGAAATATGTTCACCCGCTTCAGCACTTGCAATCGCTGCACCATCTTTAGCTTTAAGTGTAAAGATTTTACCTGCATCGGTATCATTGACTGCTGCTACTTCAAATTCGCGCCAGCCCGCCCAGCCACCATTTTCAGAAGCTAGAGTGGCATATTTAGATTTTTCCACACCAATCAAAATATCTGCCAGTTGCATATACGCTTCTTTCCAGGCTGCAATCAGGTCTGAGTCCATGGGTACATCTAAAACTTCGCTGATCGAGTGCAACAGGTTCTCACCGACAATCGCATATTGATCCGGTTGAATATCCAGGCTGACATGTTTAGTGGTAATGCGTTCGATGGCTTTGGCCAAAACGCCCGGATTGGTAATGTTTTCAGCATAGGCAAGTACTGCGGCAGCCAAGGCACGTGGTTGACGGCCAGTACTTTGATGATCCATGTTGAAGGTGTTTTTCAACTCTGGATGGTTGTTCAGCATGCGGTTATAGAAATACGTAGTAAGTGCTACGCCGTTTTCACGTAAAACAGGAACAGTCGCTTGTACAAGTTCAATATGTTGTGGAGTCATGAGAGCTATCTACAGATGTTTTTTAAAAGATGTATTTAAATTACATCTTTTAAAATAGCTTTACAATAGCGCATAGTCATAAAACCATAAAAAAATTATGGGATATAAGAATATCCCATAAAAAGTGTGATGATGATCGGAAAAGGAGGGGGATTATTTGCGGCCAAACAGCGAACCCAGTAAGCCGCGCACAATTTTCTGCCCAGTACTCCCGCCCAGGCTACGGGCAGCACTTTTGGCAAAGGTGCCGACAATATCCTGAGTCAGTTTTTCTCGTTGCTTGGCTGCGCGTTCAGCTTCTTTTTGCTGTTCTCGTGCCAGACGTTCCTGTTCTTTAATTTGCTGCTTGGCAAGAGCTTCCTGTTCCTTGCTTTGCTGTTTGGCAAGTTCGGCGGCCTGAGCCTGTTGCTGGCGTTCTGCGACCTTGTTTTGCAGCATTTCATGGGCGCTATCCCGATCGACTGGCTGCTCATAAATACCGGCGACAATACTTTGCTGCATGAGAGCCTTGCGTTCTTCAAGCGAGATCGGTGTAAAGGATGAATGCGGCGGCATGACCCAGCCACGCTCTACTATTTGCGGAATGCCTTTTTCATCCAGGCAGCTAATTAGGGCTTCACCGACAGCAAGTTCGGTAATCACCTGATCGACTTTAAATTCAGGATTGGCTCGGAAAGTCTCTGCTGCGGTTTTCACTGCTTTTTGATCTTTGGGAGTGAAAGCCCGCAAAGCATGTTGAACCCGATTGCCGAGCTGGCCTAAGACACTTTCAGGTAAGTCCAACGGATTTTGCGTGACAAAATAAATCCCTACACCTTTCGAGCGAATTAGACGCACCACCTGCTCAATTTTTTCTTGCAGGGCAGGGCTGGCATTATCAAATAAGAGATGGGCTTCATCAAAGAAAAACACCAGTTTAGGTTTGTCCAGATCGCCGACTTCGGGAAGCTGTTCAAACAGCTCGGAGAGCATCCAGAGTAAGAACGTGGCATATAGCTTAGGCGTATTCATCAGCTTGTCAGCCGCCAACAAATTGATATTGCCACGTCCTTGACTATCCGTCTGCAAAAAGTCCATCAGATCCAGCGCCGGCTCGCCAAAAAACTGGTCACCGCCTTGGTCAGCCAGTGCTAACAAATTACGTTGAATCGCACCGAGACTGGCGGGTGAAAGATTGCCATATTCAGCTTTAAAGTCAGCCGCATGCTCAGAGACATAACTCAGCATCGCTTTCAGATCTTTAAAGTCGATCAGCAATAAACCCTGATCGTCGGCAATCCGAAACACGGCAGATAAAACGCCTTCCTGGGTGTCATTCAGATTCAGTATTTGCGCCAGCAGCAGCGGGCCAATTTCAGAAATGGTAGTGCGAATCGGATGACCCTGTTCGCCAAATAAATCCCAAAACACCACTGGTGAGGCTGCAAAAGGAATGGACTCGATATTGAGACTTTTAATCCGTTCATCAAACTTGGGGCTGCTTTCACCTGCTTTGGCCAGGCTGGACACATCGCCTTTGGCATCGGCGAGGAATACAGGTACACCAATTCGAGAAAAGCTCTCCGCCAATACTTTTAAAGTCACAGTCTTTCCGGTACCAGTGGCACCTGCAATCAAGCCATGTCGATTGGCAAGTTGGGAATGCAGCACAATATCCTGTGTGGTATCCGCAGTTTTTTTAGCAATAACAATTGGTCTACCCATAGCTTTTCCTGTTATTTATTATTCGTTTTTAAGTTTTTTCATTTGTTCTAGTGCATGCTGAATATCTTGAATCAAATCTTCCGGATATTCCAGTCCAATACAGAAACGAACCAGCAAGCCGTCTTTTAAGTGTGAATGTTCCAGCACACGCATGTCTTTTAAGTTATATAGCATGACCAGACTGACAGGGCCACCCCAACTAAAGCCAAGCTTAAACAGTTTTAAGCTATCACAGAAATTCCGGATATCCTGCATTACGTATGTGCTGTCAAAGATCACGCTGACCAGGCCGGCACTATCACCTTGCTTGCAAATTTCTTTCCAGTACTGATGGCCTGCACTGTCCGGATCTGAAGGATGAAGTACTTGCACAAACTCGGTTTGCTGTTTAAGCCATGTCATTAATGTAAGCGCACTGTTGGATTGATGTTGATATCGCAGTTGCATCGAAGCCAGACTACGTTGTATCTGTGCCACATCATCACCAGAAACACTAATGCCCTGAATGGCATGCGCACGGAACAGTTTGTGATGCAGGGTCTTATCTCGCGTAACCACTGAGCCCATCAGGATATCACCACCGCCGCTTGGATATTTGGTCAGTGCATGTACTGTCATATCTACACTTAAATGCTCTTCACTAAAATCAAAGGCATCAAAAGCCAGACCTGCGCCCCAGGTATTATCCAGCGCAGTAAGAATATTGTGTGCCTGAGCTTTTTTCACTAAACCAGCCAGATCCGGAAATTCCAAGGTGACTGAGCCAGCAGCCTCGAGCCAGACCAGTTTGGCTTTATCTGTAGGCTGAAATGTATCAAGCTCTATGGGATTGTAGACCTTAACCGTAATTCCATAACGCTTTTCCAGATTGCGTAAATGTTCCATGTTTGGACCATAGATATTGTCAGCCACCCAAACCTCATCTCCTTGGCTTAAAAAGCAAGAATTCACGAGATTAATCGCGGATAAACCACTCGGTGCGAGCAGGTGATATAAACCACCTTCGAGCTGTGCGATGTTATCGCCCAGCGTAAAGGTCGTAGGCGTGCCATGCGTGCCATAACTATAGTCATAGTCATCGGTCCAATGGCGATTAAACAGGGCATCGGTATTGTTAAAGATAATCGTCGATGCACGATAGAGGGGAGGCTGAATGGTGGAAATCGCTTGAGGAGCCTTTCGTGGTGCATGAATCAGGCGAGTTTGAGGGTCTTGTTTCACGTGAATGCGCTCAAATGTAATCAAATATTACTCTAGCTTAAGAGAATCTGTGACTCACTGCCAGTTACGTTGTGAATTGTTTAAAAACAACAAGTCTTATAAAAAGTTGGCTTCATTTTTGCAGAACCTAAATCTATATAGCTAAAAAAAATAGGTTGAGGAGCATGAAATCGCATTTAAAAGTGCATTATTTTCAGCATATTGCTGGTGAAGGTTTTGGTAGTTGTTATGAATTTTTAAAGCAGCATCAGGCGCACATTACAGCGACTGAATTTTTTGCTTTACCCGTCGATCGACCTTTGGAGATCGAGGCGCTGCCTGCAGTGGAAGAGGTGGATTTGCTGATCATTATGGGTGGTACCATGAGTGTGAATGATGAAGCGAATTTCCCTTGGTTAAAAATAGAAAAACGCTGGTTGCGTCGCTATCTTTCGCATGGTAAACCGGCAATTGGCCTGTGTCTGGGTGGGCAGTTGATTGCAAATGCTTTGGGTGCAGGTGTTAGTCGCAATCCAGAACAAGAATTGGGGTGGACCACGGTGCACAGAGTGGCGAATCTACCAGAGACGTGTTTTAGCCTGCCGGAGCAGTTTAATATTCTGCAATGGCACAATGAAACATTTGAATTGCCCAAAGGTGCAGTCCATCTGGCAGAAAATGAAGCCTGTCGTAATCAGATGTACCAGTTGGGTAGAAATGTATTGGGCTTCCAGTTTCATCCGGAAATTACCCCAGAAACACTCGAATTGTTTTTAGAAAATGAAGGAGAGCTTGCACAATTTTCAGGAAAATATGTGCAAAATTTATTTGAATTAAAAAAAACCACGAAGCAAAAATTTATTGAAGGAAATCAGATATTAAATCGTGCTATAGAATATGTTTTGGCAAAAACTGCCTAATATTTACACAATAAACTATTAGATCTCTTGCGAAAGTAAAAAATTGTTTATACTAGCCCCATGAAATATGAAAATTTAACTCGATTTAATGATGGGGAATTTAAACG
>NZ_JAMXXO010000028.1:0-28187 GCF_024129115.1 Acinetobacter lwoffii | reverse complement strand
TCTGGTCACGCTCAGCGCATACCTCTTACCGTGCAGGCCGTGCTATTCAGGCAGGTCGGGTCTGGACTAACTGTTATCACATCTACCCTGCGCATGCGGCTTTCGGTGGCTATAAAAAATCCGGCATTGGTCGTGAGAATCACAGAATGATGCTGGATCATTATCAACAAACCAAAAATCTGTTAGTGAGCTATTCGACCAAACCAGCCGGGTTCTTTTAAGAAGTGAAATACATTCAAAGCGAACTTCGGTTCGCTTTGAATGTATGGTAGCTAGCTTTCACAAAATATCAGCAACATCTTCAAGCTGCGGCCAATTCAAATAAAGTTTTTAGTCTATAAACACTTTTTTTAAAGGAAAGAGCATCACCTCAAATTTCTATTTGCAATAGTGTCATTTCAAGATAATTTCACTCTATAAAGATTTCGCCACATTCTCCAGCCATTGAGTGCCAGAAGAATAAAAATAAAATAAAGCACGGCGGTTAAATACAATGACTTATAGCTATACATGCCGACATAAATCACATCTAACACACACCATAATCCCCAGCTTTCAATATATTTTTTTGCCGCCCAATAACTTGCCACCAAGCTAAAAGAGGCTAACATGGAATCCAACCAAGGGAGTGATGCTGTGGTGAAATGAGCAAATAAAGCGCCAATCACCAGACCAGCGACGATACCCACAATCAGGCTATATACCCAGATTTTCTGATTCAAATAGCCAACTTGTACGCTGAGATCCTGATCTTGATCTTTTTTCGTCCAGCTATACCATCCATACAGTTGCATCAAGATAAATACAGCTTGTAATGCTGCGTCTGCAAATAAATTGACACGATAAAAAATAATGATATACAGAAATACAGCGACAATATTCACCAACCAGCAGGCTTTATATTGTTTAGACGTCAACCAGACACCTAAAACGTTTAAAATAAACGCTGCAATTTCTATATTTTCCATAGCAATATAACCTGATTAAGCAGCCAATTTAGAAGTTCAGATTGAATGACAAGGTTGCTGTACGCGGCGAACCCAAGAATAAATAATCGTCACCCAAAAATTCACCTGCATCACGCCAGTATTTCTTGTTGAACAGATTATTAATATTCAAGCGTAGCAATGCATCGGTCGTATTTAGTTTAAATTGATAAGCAGCGCCTAAATCAACCACACTATAACCTGCAACTTTCGCAGCACCCTCTTTGTTGGCATATTTGCTGGAACTGTATTGACCACCTGCCAGAACAGTGAAACCTGCAATGCTCGGTACGTTATAGCGAAGATGTGTTGCGAAACGAGCTTTTGGCACGTTTTGCGCCTGATGATTACCATATTCAACCGCTTCTACATTTTCTAAACGGGCTTTAGTCAAGGCAAAAGATGAAGTTAAGGCCAGATGATCGGTTAATGCACCATTCAGTCCGAGCTCCAGACCCTGACTATGTTGTTCGCCTTCCGCAACAAAATAGCGAAGTCCTGAAATCGGCTTGCTATATTGGTTGTCTTGGCGTAAATCAAATAGCGAGGCAATCAATAAGAACTGCTTGATCTGTTGTTTGAAACCAACTTCATATTGCTCTGAGTAGATCGGTGCTAGGGTTTCAGCAGCATTCTCTGCAAACCAAGGTGCTGATTTTCCATCTGACAAGCCTTTGGCATACGAGGCATAGACGGTAGTCGATTCCAAGGGGCTATAGCTGATTGCGAATTGCGGTAAAAATTTAGCTAAATCGGTATCGCGGACTTTTATTACCTGCTTACCCTCTGCATCATAAGCATGTGCTTGCTCATCAAGCTCGATCCATTTTCCGCCAATTAAAGTGGTCCAATGTTCATTCCATTCAATACGGTCTAATGCTGTAAATGCAGTTTGTTTACTTTTAAGTGCTTGATATTTTGGTCCAGCATTCGCTGTTACTGGGGAAAAATCTATGGTTTCTGTATAAATATTACCTACACCAATCCATTCATTGACACCAGCAAAACGATCTCGCGATTTATTGGTTTGTGTAATATCAAAATTTAGATAATGTTGCGCCCAATTGGTATCAATCACCCCATCTAGTTTGACTTTAAATTGGTTGGTTTTAAAGGTTTCATCTGGATTCTGATAATCGTAAATATCATACTCGCCAGCTTTACCAAACGTGTTACAGGAATACTCTTCCAGACATCCCTCTCGATAATAACCGTAAGCAAATGTCGAATAATCATCAACCTTGGATTTACTGTGGGCTGCGACGAGTCCCAAGTTCCAGTCATCATTCAATGCATAGCTATATTTTAAACTGCTATTCAGACTATCGATCGTGACCGGTTTGCCCCAAGTCTGATAACCCAGCAATCGGTCCCATTTCACATTTTCTGGGACTTTACCATCCAGTAATTGATAACCTGGCACTGATTTTTGTTCGGAACGCTGTGCTTCAAGATCAAATTCTAATTTGGATTGCTCAGATGTTTTCCAATCTAAGGTCAATGCCGCTAGATAGCGTTCACCATCGACATGATCGACATAAGACTCCATCTGTTCATTCACCAGATTGATGCGATATCCGAATTGTTGCTCATCACCCCAAAAACCACCGAGATCAGTTGCCACTGAAAACTGGCCGTGTTGATCGGCCGAGAATGTCAGTGCCTGAATATCTTTCGGTCGCTTGGTGACATAATTCACAACCCCACCCGGGGTCGACATCCCACTTTGAATCGCGGACATGCCTTTTAAAATTTCCACACGTTCTTTATTTTCAAGTGCGACGTTTTGTTCACCACGAATCACATTGCCATTAATGAGGTAGCTAGATGCCAAATCGAGTGCAAAGCCACGCGAGACAAAGTTTGGATAATAGCCAATTGCAGCATAGCCCTCACCGATGGCTGCATCATTTTTTATAACATCGCTCAGCACACGAGCATGTTGTTCAGCAATGAGATCAGCAGTCAAAATAGAGACCGATGCAGGTATTTTTTGCAGACTGTCCGTAGCAAATCCCTCAACATTCACTTTAGCACTCGAGTAAGGAATGCTTTGATCGGCTGTGATAACAATCGTGTCAAGCTTTTGAACATCGTCTTCAGCATAAGTCAGCGGGACTAAACACAGCTGCGACAGAATGATCATATTTAAAGATCGGATTAATACATTCTGTTTGAGTTGACGAGTGTTCATACGAAACCTTATGTCTGTGAAGTGGGTGATGATGCTGGGTTTAGAGAGAGCATTGAGAAGATTGCAATTCATCTTGAATGAGCCGGGTTAAGGTCTGGGTAAATTGTTGACCTTGTTCGCCAAAGAACCAGTCCACATGACCGATAATCCAGTCGTAATAAGCAGCATCTGCATGTTGCTGGTTTTGAGTAATCCCAACAAAATACTCAAGCTCTGAAAAAGCGAAATCCAAATGCACGATTTTCAGTAGTTCTGGCAAAATACTAAAATCTTCTTGTGGATGTACTTCAGAAAAATAAGCATGTAGAAAGGCAGTTAAACCAGCTTCATCAATCTGAATATGTGGGCTCTGCTCTAATTCCAACCAATCAATGAAATTACGTTCAATCGTCACAGCCAGATCATAAAGTGCAGAGTTTCGGTCAGATAAACCAAAATCAATTACGGCAGTAATTTCAGCTTTGGCATCCGGCGCTGACCAAAACAGATTAGAAGCGTGTAAATCGTTATGGGTCCAAATTTTGCTTGCCTGTTGCAATACAGGCTGAATACGCTGGTGAACCTGTAAGATTCGATCTAAAAAGTAAGGATCTAAATTTTTATCGGCAAAATAACGGCTTAATTCTGAACTGTTTGCAATGCGCTGTTGAATGGCTGTAATGATATTTTCACTGTCTAAAAGCTGCTGATTGGAAACCAAATAAGATGCTGATCTGCCCTGCTGTTCGGGAAAATCCTGCATCGCCAGATGTAGTCTGGCCAGTAAAGCCCCTGCCTTGGCGGCATGTTCAGCATAGAAAAAAGGTTTCCAGGATTGCTGATCTGCATACAGATCTAAACCGGCTGCTTTTGCATAGACTTCATAGGTCCAGTCACCCAGCTCTAAAGCAGTCAGATCTTGATTTGACCTAATCAATGCTGCAACAGGAATTTCTTTGCTGGCTAAATGCTGAAGAACGGCATGCTCCTGTAAAATATCCTGGGCACGACGAAATGAACAATGACTGCGCTTGATCAAATACTGATGCGCGACTGCTTCATCCCTGCTCACAAAATCCTGCTCCACCTTGACCAGCGCCGCAGATGAAAATGGCCGGGGACTATACCACAAAATCTCAAAATGACCTTGTAAACAGGAATATTGCTGCTGCAGACTTTGTAATTCTGGATCAGAAATATGTGCCCAGTCTTTATTTTCCCAGGCATTGCCCATACCATGACCTAAATCATTGGTAATTATGGTCATCATCACTATTCCTGAGCTAGATCATTATCTAATAATGGAAAATCATCGTTTAGGCGAACAAGCAAACAGTATTTTTAAATACATTTAATATTGAAGACACGCCCTAAAATTAAGTGGTACATACCAGTATTAAATTGAAGGCAAGTTTAGCCTTATAAATATAAAAATAGAATAGATCTCTCGCATAAATCAGAAAATGATCTTCTTTTTGGTTAATATTCGAACTCCAGATTTCTTAGCATTCGCGCATAATCTGCGGATGAAATACATCAATTCAAACAAGCTTTCTGATCCTCAGTTCAAGCGATAACATAGTTTTGAAATGCACCGTAATTCATTTTCATGACTTCACTAAGTAGCTCTTTAAATCCATGTTCCTCAGCAGCAAATTCTACCAGTGATTCATTGTTCAGATCAGTAACACATGCCATGGTTGTACACTTGAATGATTTTGGTCTTTAATGAAGTTCTTTAACGGCTCAGTATGGATTGCCCAGGTATCGAAGTCTTTCATCTGTATCTGACGAACTTCAATGTCATTGATTTTGATGCTTCGATTCGTTTCTAAAAAAAATCATTCATAATGATGTCTCAAATTAGATTTTAATGACAAAAAAATACCCTGATGGTTATCCCATCAGAGCTAAATATAAAATTATTTATTTCTTAATTTGAAATACTTTGATCAATCAGTTTCTCAATAATATTAGAGGCAAGGCAGAGTAAAACTTGAAGTGCGACATAAACCACCTAATTAATTTAAAGGGTATGGAGTATATAAAATTGTCATACCATCATCTTAACTTTGAAGATCGTACTGCATTAATGCTTGAGTCAAGAAAAGAAGGCTTTTCACCAAGAAAATTTGCCGAACTCATTAAAAGACATCCAAGTACGATCTATGGTGAGCTTAAAAGAAATAGTATCAATGACGTTTATCAAGCTCGATATGCTTCTGATAACACCTTCGCTAGACGTAGACGTAGTCACAGAAAGCTCAAAATCGATTCAATCCTCTGGAGATTTATTGTTGAAGCGATCCGTTGTTTATGGTCTCCTCAGCAAATATCGAAGCGTTTAAAGACAATTCCTGATTTGGATCAAACAATGAATGTAAGCCATACAACGATTTATTCAACGATACGAGCATTACCAAAGGGTGAGTTGAAAAAAGACTTATTATCCTGTCTGCATCATGAAAATAAAAAGCGAAAAGCTAACGGTGAACCTAAAAAAGATTCTATATTACAGGATATTAAAACTATTCATGAGCGCCCAGCCGAAGTTCAAGAAAGATACCGGGTCATTGGGAAGCCGATTTAATTAAAGGTAAAGACAATAAAAGTTCGATAGCAACACTTATTGAACGAAATACACAGCTCTGTATCTTGGCAACATTATCTGATGCAAAGGCAGAATCAGTGCGCAAGGCTTTAACTAAAGCTCTGAAATATTTACCTGAGAACTGCGTGAAACGTTGACCTATGACCGTGGACGTGAGATGGTAAAATTTAGGCATAGATGTATATTTCTGTGACCCACATTCACCATGGCAAAAAGGCACATGCGAAAATATGAATGGTTTAATTAGGCAATATTTACCTAAAGGGATTGATTTAAATCAGGCAGATCAGCATTATTTAAATCAAGTTGCCATGTCACTGAATACTCGTCCTAGAAAAGCGTTAGATTGGCTTACACTATTAGAGAAATTTTCTCAGCTTATTGATTATCATAAGGCTTTTGAAACTATCGCACCTCATGTTTGAATTCGCCCGCCTAAGGTGCTTTGATTCAGTTCTATTGAAGCTTTAAGATAATTTTCAAGCTTAATCTATACAGGTATATTTTGTTGAATTACGTTTTTTTATTAAGATATTTAAGGGAAAATTCTTACGGAAAAAATGTTTTTTATCACTGAACCATATACAAGCAGCTAAATTATCGTGCAATTTTTCAACCATCATTGGATGACTACCGTAAACTAGGTAAACAATATCACCAATATAGATATTATTCATCTTTAGTCAGCCAAGCATAAGATCAAAATTCTGAAACTTCTGATAAATAAATTAATGCCATCAATTGAGAACTTTTTTTAAGCTGAGAAAGCATTTATAAAGTCCAATTAAGTCCTTATCCCATTTCATAAATAATGAGTATTAATGCAATTACCATTAGTGAAATCACAATGGCCTCGACCTTAGTGAGCATCTTAAATTCTCCACCTTTCATCTTTTATATAATAAACAAAGTGAACAATAAATAACAATAAGGTTACAAAAAAATTACTGGATGTTACAAAGATAGGGCTGGTAAAGAAAAATCTCTCAGAGGAGGTGCTAATTCTTTTCAAACTTAACCTTATGTACTGGGCGATGTCCTATATAAGACTCATGACCTACTGCGATCATATCAACACCACCTTCTTCTTCTAAACTTAATAAGAAAGCATGGACACCCTGCATGTCATTTAACTCAATATTATTGCTGATCCATTTCATCGTACCTGGTTCCATATTGTTTATTTCTTCTTGGATTTTATTGTAGGGGGGATTACCGCAGTTGACCATTTGCTATGCTCTTTTTATAATTTGCCATTAAATTATCTTCGCTATAAAAGATTTTTAAGAAAATCGGTCTGTATTTGGCCAATTAACGCTACAAAAAAAACTCATCCGATAAGTATTCTTACCTAAACCCAAGGTTCTATAACTTGGATCCTGAATATCTTACATACGCAGACATAGCTCATACATCGGAATTTAAACTTAGCCTCTACACTGAAATTAAGTTTTAGAAACATAGAGGAAATTCAGATGGAAAAGTATTCAAAGATTCTAATCCTGAGCTTATTTGGATTTACTGGAACAGTAGCTATTGCAGATGAATCCATTCCAATAGAAGCAACTGCCGCCGCCGAAGCACAACAGGTTGCTTTAGATTATGGAAATGAGAAAGACAAAAAATCTGAATCATCTGAAAGCCCTTAATTAAAGGAATGCCGGTCAGTTAAGAAATTGACTGGCATTTTCTTGGGTATTTCTGTGGTGTCCCTTTCATAACTCGTGGGCAACTCCTCACTCCCTCTCAGGCAAAACATATCTCTTAGATTTTTCCAGTAAACTTTCTAAATGTTTAGGTAAATTACCTGCGGAGTTTAAAGAGTCGAATCTTAATATATTCAGAATGCCAATAGATGCAATATGAAAGCTGGTTCTCAAAGGACTGACTTTTGCACGTTGAGCCATATGTTTCATTGTCTTCTTAGAATATTATAGGCAATACCCCCCATAATTCTTGATAAACTAAATCAGGTTGCTTGCTCCTCAAATGCTTGCCCTCCTGTAAATCACTTTTGATTTCTCGGTAACACATTTTTATTTCCCAGCGCTGAGCATAAAGCTTCGCCAAGCCTATCAGTGGATATGTCTTTGGGTCCATTAATAAAGTGATATAACGTCTAATTTTCCCTGCCTGCTTAACCTCAATCAAACGCGCTTCCCAATACCCTGTTGCCATTAGAGGCCAAAAGCCGCTGTAAACTGGATCCTGAACTAAAAATCTATAATCAGGAAATCAATAAAGAAGAATAGAAATTAAGTATGGATTGGCAGTCTAAAAACTTTCAAAATGCTTTCAGAACGTTATCGCAATAGAGCTAAAAGCCCCCCTTTTGAGATTCAATCTAGTTGCTGGAATTTATAATTTGCAACTGAGTAAGAATGATTTATGAAGGCGGTCTAATGCTAATCTAAGAAAATAAAAAAAATCCTAAAACCATTTAACTTCTTAGGATTTGAATGGGCAGGATATAAATATAAGCTTATGCTTGAATATCTAAGGTCATTTCAATTTTGTCCTGTGACCAGATTTCGATGTCATATTCAATCACTAGATCATCTGATTTTGAAATACGTTCAATATAAGTGGCGGTTTGACTTAAAGGAATACCTAAGTGCTGGCTCTCAAAATGAGACACACCGGTATTTTTAATTTTTAACTGACTACTCGTGTAATTATAATGAAAGTGATTTTTAATGACATCTTGTACCGAAGTAATCACATCATAATTCAGCACATTTGGAAACAGCGCAACAGGTAAATAATTATATTCTAGAAGTACAGGTACATCATCAGCATAACGTAAACGAATAATTTCAATAAAGCCCAATTTACGATTTTCTTCACTAAAAAGATTACTGTGATCCAATCGCTCCAACTGTCTGGTCGAGATTAGTTCAGTTCTGACATTAAAACCCTGTGCCTTCATATAAGAACGAAAATTTTCAATTGAGTTTGGAGAATATTGAATTTTTTTATTACTCACGAACCAGCCGAGATTTTGCCGTTTGAAAATTTTATCTTCGGCACGAAGCTGTTCATAGGCCTTACGCACTGTTTCCCTTGAACAGTCAAACTTTAATGCCAAGTACCGTTCGGATGGAATCATTTGATTAGAACTATAATTTTTCAATTCAGCCTCAATCAAATCTCTGATTTCCATATACTTCATTCAGTGAATCCAGTGAGTGCTCATAAATGATAAAGATAGTACTAAATTAAAGAACAGAGGAAAATTAAAAACAAGGTACGATCAGTAAAAAGATGCATTCCCTTGTTTTAATGAGAATGTTTAGCAGCATGATTAATACGTGATTCTGAGAGAATATCGTTGTCCATTCATAATGTTATCATTTATGCAAAAAGAATAGACTAAATTTGTCTAGGAGAGTGGTGACGGTTCAATCTAACTAAAAGGCATCTACCAAATGGCGGCTATTCGTAATAGTCGACTGAGAAAATCACGTACCTTGATTCTAAGCAGTTATTGCCCACCTCCATACTAGCACGTTTCCTGGCACAGTCCCTATCTGTACACTTGAATGCCTTTGACTATCTAAAGGTAATCTTTAAGAAAATGGGATTTATAGGGCAATATACTAAGATCTCTAGATCTGTTGAATTCGGCAAGCTCACTGAGTGTGGTTCCGTAACGTGACACTAGGTAACGTCTTGAGCTGCTGTCTGTAGGCAAAAATTAAAGCTGTGGTTTAAGGCTGGCATATTTTAAGATTTATTTTAATTTACCACTGATGTCTGGATTTTTAGCTAATTATACCATATCCAAAAAACATATATTTACTAATAATTGCTTAGGCTATTTATTATAAAAAACAACCATATATCATTGATATATGAACATTTATTTCTATTTTTTCTATAGACATAAATTAATTAATTTTTTAGGCCCCCATACACTATCTAAGCTGAGTCAATTAAAACCTGGTATAAGTCAATGTCACATTGACTTATAGAAATAATATTTAAAAACCTTTTTTTATTTTGAATTAGTGTGTCATCAATTAGCTTGAGAAAATCCTACCGGTCCTCATAATTTCTTCATGAATAAACGCTATGCATTAATAGATGATTGGTGGGAACAGGTTAAAGATCTGTTACCTGGACGAATGGGTACTGTTGGAGTAACGGCCAAAGATAACCGACTATTTGTTGAAGCGCTATCGTTCAGGTATCCCGTGGCGAGACTTACCCGAACGCTTCGGTGATTTTAGAGTAGTGCATACTCGTTTTAGTCTTTGGGCTAAAACAGGTGTGTGGCAGAGAGTCTTTGAAGTGCTGTCACATGACCGTGACAATGAATATGTGATGTTAGACTGCACCCCATTGTACGTGCTTACCAACACAGCGCTGGGGGGAAATCAGGCGAATAGGCGCAGTAAAGGGGGCTTAAGCACCAAAATTCATGCCCGTACTGATGCTTTAGGCAACCCGACAGGATTTTATCTCACGGATGGGCAGGTTCATGACTTAAACGGTTCAGATGTGTTGCTGGACTTATCGTTGAGCCAGACCTGGCTTATGGATAAAGCCTACAACTCCAGGGATCGGGTCATTGATCTAATTTTAGAGGCGAAGGGTCAAGTTGTGATGCCAGCGAAAAGTAATTCTATTGATCAGCGTGATTATGATTGACATATCTACAAGGCAAGACATCTGATCGAGAAATTTTTTGCCAAGCTCAAACAATATCGTGCTATTGCCACACGCTATGATAAATTGGCTCAAAACTTCTTATCAGCGATCTATCTGGCTTAATTGATGACACGCCCTAGTTTGAGATTGTCAAAAAAAAGTGTAGCAAATTGCTACACTTTTTCACTTTTCTGAATAAGCTGTTTTAAAAAATCTTCTAGTTGTAAGAGACTAGCTTCGTCAATTTCCGAGATATTCAGAGAAACCTTAAGCTGTTTTTGATTGAGTTTGATATTCCCCGCAATCTTACCTGCATATTCAATTTTTCTAACCACAGATGTTGTGGTCAGTTTTCCTGGATCCTGACTCAATATTTTTTCAGCATAGGCAGTAACTTTACTTTGCTCTAGTTTTTTGTCTTTTACTTTTTCCCAAGCCCCTAGCAAAGCCTTTTCGGCCTCAGAAAGTTGCTCTATATGATCCGACAGAAATTTTTTGAATGCAGTTGCAGCAGTACGACCTAGTAGGCCTGGTTCCACATCAAGGTCATTTAAAATTACTTGAGGCAGTTTTTCGTACGCTAAATACTTGTACATATCTTCGCGATTTAAACCCAGTGAATTGGCTAAACGTTGCTTGTTTTTCTTTAACTTCTCATCAAGTGAGTTCAGGCCAATAAAAATTTCATAATCTGTCAGGTCCTGACGCTTTAAATTCTCTGCTAAGGTTAACAAAGATGCTTCTACATTATTCGCATCAATGATAATGGCTTCAATCACAGACTTGCCGAGTAAATGGTGCGCCCGTAAGCGCCGCTCGCCTGCAATGAGTTCATATTTCAGATTATCAAGTTTACGCACTGTAATGGGCTGCAAAAGACCGACTTCGTCAATGGAATCCGCCAGTTCTTTTAATTGTGACTCTTCAAATAATTTACGCGGCTGGTTTGGACTACGGCTGATATCCTCAATAGGAACATTACGTCTAAACTCTTTCAGCTCTCTAATATTGTCTTTCTGTGCTTGCTGATGTTTTTCTGTATTCTGTTTCAGTTTCTGAGCTAAAAGCTCTTTGGTGCTTGCCATAATACTCTCAGGTTTAAACTTTAGCTACAATTTCATTGGCAAGGCTTTCAAAAGCCTTACGTACTTTTGAATTTTTTTCTACGTTCAAAAGTGATTGTTGCAGAATCGCTGCTTGATTAACTTTAGTACTTTGAGGAATGGTAGTCTCTAAAAGTTTTCCTACCTGTTTCAAGGCTTCATTCCGAATCAGCTTACAGACATTCTGACGTTCATCATGCTTAATTAGTAAAGCGCCTAAAAGCTCTAAATCTGGATTAATACGTTTGATCTTTTCAAGATGATTTAAAAGATCTGTTACCCCATACAATCCATATTGTGATCCGGATTCGATAGGGATAATGACATGTGTTGAAGATGCCAGGGCATTGCTGGTTAATAATTTAAGACTAGGTGGACAGTCGATCAATATAAAATCATAAAGATCTTTTAACAGTTCTAACTTGATATTTAACTCTTCAGAAGGACGGGGAGCTTCTTCTTTTAGTTGGTCTTCAGTTTTTCCTAAATTCAAGGAACCATAAATTAATGATACTTTTTCAAAGTTCGTTTCTTCTTGTAATGCATCTGCCAACAACGAAATATCGCCCACTAGTAATTCTGCTGTAGTCACAACAATTTCGCTTGGATGTTGGATCCCAATGTGTAAACTTGCGTTTGCTTGAGGATCTAAATCAATGACTAAAACCTTGTTGCCCAGATTGGCAAGTTCTGAGGCTAGGTGCACAACAGTCGTTGTTTTGCCACATCCGCCTTTATGGTTAGCAACAGTAATAATTTTTGCAGACATGCGTGTCAGATGCTTCCGTATTTGAATGTTTAGTAATATAAATAACTTTCACTCATCTTACTATAGTTTTAAAATTTATAAATCCTATTTGTTCAGATGTAAAACAGCTTAAAAATAAATCTTTAACTAAGCTAGCTTAATTAATAATTAGAATAATTAGTTATTTAGCTAATTAATAATTAAGAGTGAATTTTTATTATATAAAACAAATGCTTAGAGTTTTAAAAGTGGAAGGTTTGTCACCATAAAGTGGAAGGTCTGTCACTCTAAAGTGGAAGGTCTGTCACTCTAAAGTGGAAGGTCTGTCACTCTAAAGTGGAAGGTTTGTCACTCTAAAGTGGAAGGTCTGTCACTAGGGTGGAAGGTTTGTCACTGCTATTTTTTAAACCGCTATTTTCATTTAAAAATAATTTAAAAAACAATTATTTAATATGTTAATAAAGTCTCGTAACTAAGCCTTAAAGGTGGAAGGGTTGTCACTGTATGTTCTTAACCTGTGGATAATCTGTTTTTATTGGATATTTCCTGATGATTATATGTGCAGTTATACCTTTCGAATCTAACTGAAAGGTGGAAGCCTTGTCACATCAGGGTTTCTATTTAACTTAACCTATCTGAATGTGGGTGAAAAAAGTAAAAATAGTCATTCTAAACTGTAATTTCGGGGGCTAAAGGTGGAAGGTCTGTCACTGTAGGGTGGAAATACTGTATTTAATTCCACTTTAAAGGCAAAAAATCGGATAATAACGCTTTTTTTTGATGACGGACCTTCCACTTTTAGAATCTTGTGGTGAAAGTCTTGAAAGTTTTTCCACTTTTGTATATAAAAACTAAGTCAAATTATAAATATCACGGTTATGACAGAATCTGAACCATTGCAAGAAGAAACGAATTATATTCCCTACTGTATAGGCAACATTCGCCATAATGGCGTTGTCAGTACCAGTAACCGCTTAATTCGCCCAATCGAGTTGTCATCCAATGAATATAAGGCACTTCTATATGCAATGGCGGTTGCGAATTATAGTGAGAAAAATAGGGTAGATGGTGAAATTACCGAACAAACTTATATTTATTTGTATAAGGATGATTTGGCAGATTTACTAGGATTAAATAAACGTAACTCAATTAATGTTGCAATAGATCGGATCTATAAAGAGCTTTCATCCCGGGTAGCTCATTTTATTATTGAGGAGCCTGCTGATAATGGTAAGAGAAAGACTAAAAAAGTACATTCTGTCGTTCCCATTATCCGTGAGTTAAGATGGGAAGATGACTCTAAAAATGCAATTCAGATTCGTTTTACCAGTGAGGTGTTGCCGTATTTCACTCAACTGGCTGGGGGTAATTTTACTACCTATCAGCTAAAACATCTTTTTGCCCTAGATTCTGTTGCCAGTATGAGTCTTTATACTTATTTCATTAAAAACGAATTTAAGTACGCCAATCAAAAGAGTTATGAAGTGCCATTACTTTTAGAAAACTTGAAAGCACTGATTGATATTAATGAAACCAAATATGATCGCTGGGTAGATTTTAGACGCTATGTATTAGACAAAATAGTGGCAGAAATTAACGAAAATACAGATCTACAATTAGAGTATGAAACTGTTAAGAAAGGCCGTCCAATTGTAGGTGTGAATTTTAAACTGCATCATCGGATTGCTGATAAGGCACTGGATGAAATTGCAGTGATCGAAAAAATCTATCTTGATGTTCCATTTGAAGACAATGCATCCGTAAAAGAATTAGGGGCTAAATTCGATACGAATGTACGTTCTTGGTATATTTTTAATAATGATGAAAATTATCAGCAGTTCAAGAAGTGGTTTAAAAAAGTAGGATGCCTCACTGACTCTCAAGCAAATATTGTCATTAATGACACTTTATTCCAAATGGATTTTGCTGAAATTGGTATGGGGCTGAATGACTTTAAACGAAATATGAAGCATAAACTTAAAAACAATCCGGAATTCGTTCAAAGTATTCGTGAAAGACTGAATGATATTTTTGGTAAAGAGCTGATCTAGCGAAAAGTGTAGCAACTTGCTACACTTTTTTAGATATATGTTCGTAAAGAATACAAGTGGTAAGGACCCTAGGATAAAAACGACTCTGTTGCATAAAGGCTTTAGAGATAGATCTTCCCTAAGTTATCCAAATTCAAGTGACAACTTGGGTATGAGGTCTGCCTAATTTCTTAAATCTATTCAAAACGTAAGCGTTCGCTGAACACACCTTATGAACTCATCCTATAAGCCTTAATTTAGTCCCTACTTAAAAACAAGTGGGGACTAAATTTATGACTACAAATAACCAAACATCCATCACATCTCTTGAGAAAAAACGAAGAACATGCAGTGCTGAATTTAAACAGCAGATCGTTCAGGCTTGTAAAGCACCGGACGTTTCAATTGCTTCAGTCGCTTTGCAACATGGATTGAATACAAATTAATGTGGTTCCGTTAATTAGACCACTCAATTCAGTTTTATAAGTGATAAATCCGCTCTAAATATTTAAATTATGCTGCCATTACTTTTAGTAAATGTTGATCATAAAATTCATTTGGTGTTGCCTTATTCAAACTTGAATGAGGACGTATAATGTTATAAAAATCCAAATATTCAGCAATTGATTGTTTCGCTTGTTTAACCGTATCGTAAGCCTTCAAATAGACTTCCTCATGCTTCACGCTGCGCCATAACCGCTCAATCATCACATTATCTCTCCACCGTCCTTTCCCATCCATACTGATACGGATATTTCGCAATTTTAACTCATTCAAAAATGCCTCACTTGTGAATTGACTGCCTTGGTCTGTATTAAACACCTCTGGACAACCATATTTCACAATTGCTTCTTGCAACGCATCTATGCAAAAGTCTGTTTCCATACTGATCGATACACGATGAGCCAGTACTTTACGACTATGCCAATCTATAATTGCACACAGATAGACAAAGCCTTTAGCCATAGGAATGTACGTGATATCTGTACACCAGACTTGATTAGAGTGATCGATGACCATGTTTTTCAACAGATATGGGAAAATACGGTGTGCAAGATTAGGCTTACTGGTATTGGGTTTGGGATACAAGGCATGTATTCCCATCAAGCGCATTAAACGTCGGACTTTACGCCGACCTATTTGATGCCCTTGACGCTGTAGCATATCTCGTATCATTCGACTGCCCATAAATGGGTAGTCGAGATGAATTTCATCGATCAGACGCATCAAACTCAAATCAGTTGATGAAACCTCTTTGGGCTTGTAATACAACGTACTGCGATTGATTTGAATCAATTGCGATTGTTGTCTTACCGAAAGTTGATGGGTCTTATCGATCATTTTTTGCCGCTCAGCTGCCCTATTTTTCTGAGCGCACCTTCTAAAAAATCAATTTGCAATGCCTGATGTCCTATCTTGGCATGTAGAGCTTTGAGGTCAATCTCTGGTTCTTGTTGTGCTGTTGGTCGTGAAAAAATATTGATTGATTGCTCAAGCAGTTGATTTTTCCAATCAATTATTTGGTTTTGATGTAAGTCGAATTGAGTAGAAAGTTCAGCGAGTGTGTGGTCGCCTTTTAATTGCTGCGAGAGCAACTTTAACTTTAAAATCTGCTGAATGATTACGACGTTTTCTTCGTGTCATGGTTGACTCCAAAAACAAGCATTTCCCATGCTTATTGGGGAGTAGATTATCACTTATAGGCATGGTCTAAAATCCTAGACCCACATCATTGCTCTGTTCTGGCTAGTTATAAACATATAACATCATAGTTGGTGTTTTTAGGCTTAACAGATCCTGTTGAGCCTAAGTTGTAAATTTGGAAATTAGCCATTTCAACAGTATTGAGCTTGTATAGCCAGTATCAGCTGAGATGGTTACGATAGAAAAAATTGGAAATGCAAAAAAAATCACTTGAAGTCCTGACCAAGCTAAGCGCAGTTTTGATATTAGATTTACCAGACTTTATTCGAGATTTTATCTTGAATCTTAAAAACAAGCTGGATGCTTACATCAAAAGAACTCTTAACAAGGGTGAAAAATCTCATAAAGGTGTTGATGAATTTGAAATTCTAAAATGGTTAATCCATAAAATTTCTTTAGATTTGAAACAGGTTCCAAAGCACAAACATAAAGAGGTACATGCTGTTCTATTTACATGTTTTTTTACTCAATTGTCCGATACCTTAGGTTTGCCATTATCACGGTATATGAAGGTGGGTAAAAATCCGCAGCGTTGTGTTCAATTGAGTGCAAGCACTTATAAAAAATACTTTGGCCTGAATAAAGACGTGAAGCTCAAGTTCGAACGAAACCTGAATATCAATTTTTACCCTGAAAAATTATGGTAGTTTTATGAGCCAAACTGATGAATTGTCAGCTGACAAGCAAATTAAACTATTGGAAGAATGGGTCAATCAACCCCTGAGTGTAAAAAAACAAATTTTGAATCAGCTCTTGGCGCAAGATCAGCAGGCACTGGAATTGTATGTTGCTGCTCACGATGTCCATGTGGTGATTAAAGACAATCGGATGGTGACACAAAAGAAATTATTGGTAGGCTTAACTCAATGGGCTAAAAGTGCATCTATAGGAGAACTAAGCGACCAACAAAAAGCAGCATTCATCTATTCATATCTTTTGACTGCAGTCTTGTGCGAAATGCTGAAGGGAATCATCTTGTTAGAGCCTCAGGCTGAAGAGAAAGAAAGACGAGTTATTTTACATAAGTGTGAAAAGAACAATAAAATCAATACAGTATCTTATGATTTAAAACTGTTGTTGCAAAAGCAGTTTTCTCACGCTGAGGAAAATAAACAACTGTATGCAGACATCACGCAAAAACTCCAAGGGATTGATGAATTTAATGCCAATGAGTTAAAAACTCTTTTAGAGCGCAAAACAATAAAAAACGATTTTGAACAGCTTAATCTCGGCCGCCATATTCAACAATTCATTATTGTTTGTAATGAGCTCATCAATAGTAGGTTAAATTCATCGTCAATCAATGTTCAGGCTTTAATCGACAACATTCAAAAGCGCATGACCCGCACACCTCATTCTGGCATATCTTCGTTTGATGTGGAGAATGATGATAAGGAACAGAATACAGAGGCCAATGTTGTCGATCCTGAACAGGATGAGATCGCCAAGCGGGTGAAGGGGAGTTTCTCTGATGACAAACAGAAACAGCTTGAAAAGCAAGCTAAGCGAATTCAGCGACGTGACTTAGCCTGTAAAACTAATCCGCTTTATCTGAAACCCAGTTTATTAACTGAGGTATATCAGCGATTGCACGAGTGTTATCAAGAAAATACGAGAAATGATGCATATCAATCGGCTTTAGCTGTGTGTGGTCTGATGTGTCTCTTGACCGGTCTGAGTCCAACGGTCTTTCAAAAGATCAAGTATTTGATTGGTATTGGTAGAATTAAAAAAAAATCAGTCAAAAAAGTCATTCATTATTATTGGGTGATCGATCCTAAGTTGAATGCCAATCATTCCGGTGCCATGCAAGATAAAGCACAGCGTTATAATCGGGCCTTAACCCTGGAATGGCGCATACCAGCACCCTGGATCACCAGTTTAGAGGCTTTAGAGGAACCTGAATTTTGTGTGATTGAGTACAATAATTTTTTGCGGGAAATTTTTAAAGAGCATGCAATTGGTGAAATCACCTGCGGTATGTTAGAGCGGCAAATCTATTTTTATATGGATATGGAGACGGATGATAACCTGGTCGCACACTTGCTGGCCAACAGAGATAGCCGTCATATCGTGCAATGGAACTATGAAGGGCGTCAGATCGATCAAATCGACCAGCATTTTCAAGGCTATATTAATGTTCTATTAGACCGTAGAAAAGGTGATCCATGGATTGAGAATAAACACCCTGGTCATATTTTTCATCGTGAGGAACGTATCGGCAGTCAGCGATGCTGGACTGTAGAGGCCGCGAGTGAATTTTTTAATCAGCTTTATCATTTTGTCAAAAACACATTAGCCAATACTCAAGCGAATCTGATCGAGAAGCTGAATGCTTACAGCATTTGGATGTGGCATCTTTCCTTAATCTGCCTGACGGTACGTCCAATAGTCGGCATGCCGGGGTTACTCAAACATTACGATCCTAAGGCACAACTGCTTTATGTGCATGATAAAAAAACTGATTCACGAAAAGTAGGACGTCCTGTTCCTGTTACAGGCTACTGGCAGGATCATTTCAATGCATATCGAAAATATCTGACGCAAACCATCGAGACACTCGGGATAACTAGTTTTAAAGTGAAATTGGAAAACGATGGTTTTATGCTCTATGTCATCTCACATCCTCGGATCAAGTCCCAAAAAGGTCAGGTGAATCTTGCGGAAGTCGTGGAGCATTTGGAGTTACAGCCCATGTCTGCTGATTTTGTCAAGAATTACCTTAAAGAGACCGTGCAGATTTATAAAAACTGGCCAAGGCATTTCACTAAAAATCATCTCGCCTTGAGTGGTGACATTCACAATACGCTATATACCCATGATAAGCAAAGCATGGGATTCAGTCACATTTCTGGATTAAGCCCTTATCTCTACAAACACGACATTCAGCAGCAAGTTAAAAGCTTGCTCAACAAACTAGAAATCGCAAAGCTTGAAGTGCTTTAAAGGACCATCTTGTGCTTGATACATCACTCGTTACGCAATTAGAAAATGCCATTAAAAGAGAAATCGCCGACATTTTTAAGGAAATTTCTCAGCTGATCACTGCTACATACACAGATGTAAATTCTGACCTTGCTCAAATTGATTTTAAGTGGCTTGATCAGCGAATTCTGGACAAGTTTACTCTCTATAGAGCAGTTTTAGAGCAGCTCTGCCAAATATCCAAATTTAAGGACAATGCTGCAGATTACCTTCAATTCTGTTTTAAACAAGTGAAACGGATTTGTAACGAGAAAAACCAGCAGTGGCAAAAGGATTACCCTTCCTATGCCGAGAGCTATGAGATTAAGTTGCCCGATTGGATAGTCTACACACCTAAACGTCTAGACAACGTTTTTTCAGGACGAAAGTTACAGCAGGGTACTATGCTCGTCGAGGTAAAAGAAAAACTGTATGTGAATTGGGCGGATTATCTCAAACAACAAACTCAAGGTATCCTCTTAGACTCTACGGCTAAAGAGCAACAAAAATTAGTGAATACCTTGTTTGAATGTCTGTGTATTTCATTAATTTTTGATCAGGGATGCATGCAACCTGAACGACTGATAGCCATTCATGATGCGATTTTTCATATGAACCTGGATAGTGGCTTGCTTCCGATCTATTCAGATGCCGAAAAGGTTCAAAAGGCTTATGTCTTTTCATACACGTTGCCCTCGACAAAGTATGGCAACATCTATCGTCAGGATGGCGAAGAAGAGGCGGAGTTATGGCAAACCCAACACATTTATTTCAATGCCTTTGCGATGTTATGTTATCGACGGATTCAGCAACTACTCAATGGACCGCAAGGGTATGTATTACAAAGCACTTCGCCATTGCTGTACTGGGAAAAAGAACAGAGTGAAATTGAAACGGGGAATCAGCCTGAAGCCTTACTGCTAGAAAAACTTAAAATCCATTTAAACATTGTACTGAATATGGCGGAGGAGGGGGACTCTAGAAAAGCACGTGAGGATCAGCCATTTGCACCGCTTAATCACGTGAAGCTATTTTTAAAAGGCTTGGAAAAGACCGGTTTTGCCATTTTTAAGCATATGGATTATGTCTTGTGGCAAGAGATTCCTAATCTGGATGTGTTAAGTACCAGTGTACTGAACAATCAGATCATCACTTCGCCTTTAATCTATGAGCAGTATACACAGCTCTATGATCAACCCGATTGCTGGAAAACTATTCAAGCTAGAATCAAAAATCTTGAAAAAAAGCCTCAAGTCTTAGACTTGGAGATGCCTACAGTTACAGTCAAAACATTTCATGATCGACGAACCGGTCAACGTCATCAGCTGAAATCCTGGCTTTTATCTTTTCATCAGGATATCAAACCCAAACAGCTTGCGGATCAACTCCAAGAAAGCATCCAAAAATTTGAGGACTATAAATCTGCGTATGAGGCTGGAAATGGCGAGTACCTAGATTATGTAGTGGCTATTGCACATTTACGCGTGTGTCAGTGGTTAGAAAACGAATTTGCTTATCATGGGAAAGCAGCTATTAAAGTCTCAACAATCAAGCGTTACTATAGTAGTTTTGTGCTTGACCTACTTTGTTATGTTCTAGAACAGCAGATCAATCTAGATACAGCCGCTGAAGAGCAGTTTGAGGAAATGTATCGCACGATTGTTGAAGAAAAACTGCTGAATGATCAGAAAAATCATAAAACGACCGCCCAAACCAACAACAATAAAAAATACAATACCTCGGGTTATGCCTTTGATCGGCTGAAAGCCTTTCACCAATACTTAGTCAAGAATCATCGTGCACCGATTGTGCAATATTTATATGAACGTCAAAGTGACGGTTTATTTTTAAAAACCAGACTCATTAGTCCGCAGATGTTTCAATTGATGATACGGATTCTTAGAGAATACCCAGAAGCTTTGGGTCTGACTGAGCAGGATGCAACCTGTCTAGAATGGGTCTATACATTGGCTTTTAGACTGGGCTTGCGTATTGATGAAGCTGCCGGGATCTGTATCGATGATTTTGTATCTCCGCAGTTACGAAAACATCCTGACAATCGACAGCTCTATTATGTGTTTGAATCCGCTTTAGATCAGCAGAAAGACGATCGATCTGACCATAAAATGAGAAAAACAATGGGTGATATTGATGATCTCACCCTCAGGATTCGTCTAAATTCTGAGCGTGATCTGAAAAGTGATAATGCCACGCGTCAGTTTGATTTAGTTCATTTTTTAACACCGGACGAGTTCACAGGATTTTGTCGCTTTTATCAAAACCTGTTACCTGGCTCTAAAGCGACTGCAGCAGTCTGCAATAGAAAAACCAAACAGCTCTTTATGCTGGGTGAACAACCTTTATCCAGTACAAATTTATCAAAAATTACCCAGTTGCTGTTTAATACTGTATTAGGGACAAAGGATCATCAATATACTTTTCATGCTTTCAGGCATAGTACCGCTTCACATTTGGCTATCCTTTTAAAAGGCAGCATAGCACTGGTACGTTGTTTTACTGACTATGATTCCGAGTTTGGGCGTAAGCTTAAAAAGCACATTTTACCCAATATGAAGGATGCTTCATCGCGTAGTGCCCAAGCCTGGTCTCGACTTGCGCATCTGATGGGGCATGAAGACATTCGGATCACTGCAAGACATTATCTGCATCATCTGAATATCCTGATTGCTGACATGTTTTATCAAGCAAACCGTGAATATTCACCTCAATTGATCAAGGCATTATTAGGCGATAGTCAGTTGATGCGTAGCGACTTCAAAATTGAATTTCAGTCGAATGAAAGAGATATTTTAAAAGCGATGAAGAAATTTTATCAGCTCAAAGAGAATAATCCTCAAACTGCTGGATTAAAGAACAAGAAAAAGCAGCCTCAACAACAGGACGTGTTTTTATACCGTGAAATATTTTTAGACGAATACCGGAAGTGGCGGGAAAAAAAAGAAATAGCAACGATCGATCCTGAAGTATTGAAGTTCATTCAATCGATCAGCCAGCCGTTTTCTCTCTATACAAGTCACGTTAAAAATGATGCTAATCATGAGGATCTTATCGGTTTTACTTGGAATAAAATGGTGACATGGTCTACTCTCAATCAGATTGAGCAACCTTTTAACTTAAATAAAAATGTAACCCAGAAAGATCTTAAACATTTTTTTTATTGTTTAGAAAATAAAATTTCACTTGAAAAAGATCGTCCTATTTTGAACTTTAAGGCATCATCTGAAAATGACTTGATTGATTATAAAAGATTCTTAGATTTTATCAATAAACTTTATTCAAAAAATCCACCTAATTTTGAATGGGATGAATATGATCCGGATGAATTTAATAATGTAAAAAAGGGCGAGGTGAAAATAAAAAAATATAAAATATGGAATAAAAAAGATAATAATTTTATTCAAAAGATGCTGTTGCAAAGCGTCTTTTACAAGATGAAAGAGTGCTGAGAGTATCAAAAAAGAGTGCTTAGAGGTTCTATCAGAGGTTTAGCATATGAACGGAAATTTATCAAAAAAAATATATTGAAAACATATAGATATTGTTTTTAATTTTACAGCTTGGTTTTTCTGAGTATTTTTTTGCAGATAATCGGGTTTTTAGCGCTCAAAAACTGGGTAATTAATGGTGAAAATCCAACCCCGGGTTTTAGGCTTTTTGAGTGTTTTTAGCCTAAAAAAACAGCATTGTTGAGACGCAAGACAATAATCACGCTACGTTAAAATTAATTGAAATATTATTGATACAAATAATACCTTTTGTTGTTAATAAAATAATAAATTAAACGCGATTTAATATGAAATTGAGTGTTGTTTTAATTTAATTGGAGAATCAGTTTTAAATAATGTAACCCTCTATTTTGGGTTGATTTTTTGGTTTTTTAATCAAATAAAAAGTACGTTTTTTCATATTATGTTGATAATTTTTAATCAATTTTATACATTGCTGAAGATAGAAACTGTATTTAAGTTGAATTAATCTGTTTTGATGAGTTAATGCTCATAAATGAAAATTCCTTATTCTAGCCTGTAGTTAAAACTCCTAATCATAAATATTCTAAAAATAGCCTAAGCTTAATAAGTGGTTCAAAAGTGGCCCAGGCCTTTGCTTTGTCAAAATCTGATTTGCCAAGCAAAGGCCTGGGAATCCGCGAATTTGATTTTTTGTTTTAATAATCCTCAATATTTTAATTTATTGAGGTCCTTTCATAGAATTAATGAGTAAAAAAATTCTAATTCGGTTTGACCAAAGAAAAAGATACCCATATGATAATTACATTACAGCAAAATCTGTAATCGGGCGTGGAAACCCGCATCTCAACGTGCTAAAGAGTCACTTTTAGTGGCTCTTTTGTGTCTGCATGGCAATGCTTTATGGCAGGCCAAGTAGGGCAGTCTATGACTGGCCGTTTCGTTGAGCGGTATTTCCACCCCTATTTGGTTTGCCACCATCTCGTGGAAAAGATGTTGGCAAATTTCACATTGATCAACGAGATTACAATATGAAAAATATCATTTTAAAAGTACCCATTTCTCTTAGGTTTCTTTTGTTAGCGCTGACTGAATATTGACGGTCATTTAATTCATCGCTTTAACCAAATCGAACTATATACACTTTCAAATTTCGTACTTGAGCGAAAGTAGGACAGTGTTGTCTGGAGAAAATAAAAATGGGTCCAACACGATTATTGACCAATATTATTCAGCGTAAAGTTATGTTGCCAGAAGAAATGTCACCTTCAATGCAGCGTGACAATTTTGAAGTAGCACTGACTGATTTTGAAAAACATTCCATCATCAAATGTTTATTTAAAGCGGATAACCAGCGTTCTACGGAATGTTGGAATGTGCAAGAAATTGCAAACTTTATTGAGGATTGCACAGAAGATCAAAACATCAATTTATGCATTTTGTATTGGAAAGATATACACGGCAATATTTACATTATTGATGGGGCACATCGTCTTTCCTGTATTTATGCATGGATCAATAGATATTTTGCGGATGAGCAAGTCCCTCAAGCACCTAATTTCAATGATCAACAAAAACAAGATATTCGTTACCTCCGCAATTATTTAGGAGATCTTGCTGATTTTCAAAAAATTTGTACTGATGCCGAATTCGCAGAAAAAAATCGAAATTAGGCGATATTAAAATCAGTTTCAGGCAGGTACTGGGAACTCCGGAAGATGCGCGACGGGTATTTCAATCGATTAACTCAGATACTAAACGTTTAGATAAATATGAGGAATATCACCTAAGAAATCGCGGTAGTGACGCGTATTATGCGATCTATGCCTGTTGTTATATCAATGACAATAAATCTAACCTAGAAGAGCTCCAATATACACGTTTAAATGAGTTGATTGAGTTAGGGGAGAGGATCCACCAGCTACTTTTTTCGACCATTTTATTAGACAATGAAATGAGTCATGGCAAAAAAATTGGCTTGGTCAATGAGTTGATGAATATCATTGCTGGTGATCAGATTCATAATATTATGAGTCTGAATCAGGGGGAACGCGTTGAAAACCTGATGTCGCATCTGTTGACCATTCTTTGCAGAATAGCGACGCCTGTAAAAAATACTGGGGTTCCGAGTTTGGGCTTTCATCCATACTTATATTTTTATAAGGACCAGCGTTTTCAGATTACTTCTTTTCTTGCATGGTTTTCAATTGTGTATGAAATTCATGAAAGCCTCATGCAGATTCATCATCGAACGATTAGTTTCAAGGACTTCACCCGGGTACGCCGTAGTATTGAGTTCTTGATCGCCAATTTCCCCGTGGCGACCACCGAAACGGTCGGCAAGTTCGGCAGTGGTATCAAGGGCTATGATCGGCTACAAATTGTCTATAAAGCCTTTATTTGCTTAAGCTTGGAAATGGATGTTGATTTTGATGATGAGAAATGCCTGAATACCTTTATTCTGTCCATGTCTAAGGCCTTCAAGTACATAAGCTTTAACGAGTTCTATGTCGAAAGGTTTTTGGGTGGTTATGATGATGCAGTAGTCAAGAATGTGGTGGGATATGTGGAGTCGATTAGTCCAATTTCTCGGTCAAAGCCAAAGGCCTTTTCGGCATTAACCAAGAGTCTGCTTAAGCACAATTTTCTGGTGGGTAATCATAACTTTTGCCTCATTTGTGATGGATTGATCTATCTTGATTCTACTGAATCGGATCATAGGATTGCCAAAGCCGTAGGTGGGCAAGGCGTTCTAGAGAATGGCCTGCTAGTTCATCCCATCTGTAATAGGATGAAATCAGATCTGAGCCTGGAAGAGATTAGAGCGGATTTGTTTGGTGAATTACTGTATTGAGCAGCAGAGGGGGTAAATTAATTTTCTAAAATTTATCAATGATTTAACTTTTGATACATTCAGCCAATGTGGTTATTTTTAATTCAGTTCAGAATCACAACCAGAAGCTGGCTGTAGTTTCTGAATGACCGTCAAGGTCCTTGGTTTCGCCCATAGATTCCCTCTGTGGGCTTTTTTTTGATCAAAAATTGTATAGATGCCCTAAAATAAACCTTTTAGCATTTCATAAGCAATGAGGATTAAGGCTGAGACCATCAGCACAACAAAAATGAGTTCCACTCTAGTTAACATCTTAGTTCCTTTTACTTTTCACTTAATTTATATAGCAGTTAAGTCGCAGCATCAATGACATAACATGACATGGAAAATAATCAAAAAGACAGAATTTGGATTTTCATCAGATCTGCTGTTTGCATACTTCAACAGTAGTTTTGAATGTTTCACTTAACCTTTAAACTTTTTCTAAAATTAAATATATTTACATATACGTTCTAAAATTTGATAGAATTTATTAAAACTTTAGATTCTAAGTGTAAATAATGAGAAGCGCTAATATTCGACGTGATGGCTACTTAAAATTTCTGAATACATGGCAAGACCGTGATGTCATTAAAGTACTTTCAGGTGTGCGTCGCTCTGGAAAATCCACCTTATTGGCGATGTTTCAACAAGACCTAAAAGCACAGGGTGTACAAGCCGAAAACATCATTGCCATCAACTTCGAATTTATGGAATTTGAAGAACTCACCGATTACCGTAAACTACATGATTATGTATTGTCCAAAGTTGATAAAAGTAAAAAAAACTACGTTTTTTTAGATGAAATACAACATGTTACCAATTTTGAGAAAGTAGTCGACTCCTTATATGTTCGGGATTATATCGATTTATATATTACAGGCTCAAACGCATTCTTTCTAAGTGGAGAACTTGCGACTTTACTTACAGGACGCTATATCGAGCAACATGTTCTACCTTTGTCATTCCAAGAATTTAAACAGTGGCATATTGAAAATAATCCGATCATCCAACAATTATCCAATCGTGATTTGTATGCCATGTATACGCGCAGTAGTTTCCCTTATACGCTTGCCATGACTAGCCAGCAAGAAACTTATGATTACTTGCAAGCGGTCTATGCCAGTGTAATGTTTAAAGATGTTATTCCCCGTTTGAATACTGCCGATATTAACTCTCTCGAGCGTGTCGCAAGATATTTGGCAAGCGTGACAGGCTCACCTATTTCCATCAATAAAATTAAAAATACCTTTGTTTCAAGTGGGGTTAAAATTTCATTTGAAACAGTAAAACGCTATATTCAGGGCTTACAGGACAGTTTGTTATTTTATAGTGCTGCACAATTTAAAGTACGCGGGCGTGAGTTATTACAATCCTCTGAAAAATACTATTTAGTTGATGTCGGATTGCGCCGGATTATGTTGCCTGATGCTAATGCTGATCAAGGTCATATCTTAGAAAATGTAATTTATCTTGAGCTTATCAGACGAGGTTATACGGTCTATGTAGGGCGGGTTGATGAATATGAAATTGATTTTGTTGCTGTCGATACTTTACAGAATTTAACTTATTATCAGGTGGCATTAGAAACGCTCAATGAGGAGACACTCAGCCGAGAGTTACGTCCATTACAGAAAATTTCTGATTCGTATCCCAAATATTTACTTACCTTAGACACGATAGGGGCTGAAGCAAATTATAATGGTATTGTAAAAATGAGTGCTCTCGATTGGTTGCTATCTGAAAATAAGTAAAGTTGAGGGTAGACATGAATACTCTTATTTATTGATTAAAACTCAAAGACTTTTCAGCATCATCCAAGAATGTATTCAAGCATAATTTCTGCTCCAATTGTGATGGATCGATTTACCTCGATTCGATTGAGTCAGACCCTCATGATTGAGCCAGAGTCGCTTACTGAAAGTAGCGAGAATTGCGCTGGAGTTTCTGAAGGATATTAATTCCTTAGTTTGCCCATTCATCCATGTGGGCATTTTTTTTGATCAAAATACAATGTTGTTCTTGCTAAAAAATGACGGCACCTACAATAAAACACAATATTCCAAAAATAATCCAAGGCCAGATCTTTGTCTTCGGTTGTTCTAAATTCTGAGGATTATATTCCGTGTGTTCTAGCGATGTCGGTTGTGGAACACGGGTCTTTTTAGAGTAAGGCTGGTGTTTAGAGTAAGATAGTCCCGTACCTGGAATGCCGACACTGGTTCGCGTACCTTTTTTCCCAATATTTAGAGAAGCACCAGGTTTGCCAATGCTGGCACTGCTGATGCCTTTATGGGTCAGATTAATTTTAAAACCCGGGAATAATTTAATACTTTTACGAAATCTAAAACCCATATTGCTCTCATTCTAAAACTTAGCTCAATTTACACGCTATACCAGGATCCATGATCTGCTAGAGATCGTACTTTGACGGCTATCATCAGGATACTAGTATATTTTTTATCTGGTGATTGCAATACCACCTTTAAATACCGTAAAAAATGTTTACTGTACATTTGCCATGGGGTAATCTTAGAATCTTATTTATTGACTGATTAGTATATGACGACAGATAAGCATGAAGTGCTTCTTCGAATGCGGGCGATCGAGCTGCTTACTTACTGGGAAGGTCGTTTGGTTACCAATCGTTTGATGAGCTGGTTTGGGCTTAGTCGACAGCAGGCTTCTGCGGATATCAAGCGTTACAATACGCTGTATAACCCCGATGCCTTGATTCATGACCCCTCAGTCAAGGGTTATGTGCGGCTTTGTTGCACAAAGATTTGAAATGCAAAGCGCCCCTAATTGAGCCAAATTTAAGGCGTAACTTGGGTAAGTGGTCGACCTAATTCCGT
>NZ_JAMXXO010000027.1:0-31725 GCF_024129115.1 Acinetobacter lwoffii | reverse complement strand
GAAATTATCAAAGTTCTGTTGCTTTAGCCTGTATATTTTTATGGCTACCTTTATAGGGTTAATTATGAACAGTAAATGTCAACAGACCCTAGCAATACCCTTAATAATTGGATTAATTTTTTTAGGATTTGGTGAGATAAATCTTTATTTAAAAACGATTGCCATTGTTCTTGGAATAATTCAGGTTATTGTTTTTCTATGGTCAATAATTAGCAAATGGGATGACAAATATCAATATTCTATTTCAGCTTTAAAGCGACAAGAAGAAATACATTCCGACTTAAAGCAAGCAAAAGAAGATGCAACCATTCCACAAACTTTCATTGAACGTCTTCTAGAAAAAGAGAATCGATATAATAGTGAAGATATAGCACAAAACATTACAGATAAAGAAAAACGCTATGCTATGAGAAGGACTTTATTTAATTTTCAAATTGTTTGTCCAATATGTAAAATACAACCAAAATCACTTAAACCACAAAAATCTGAAAATTGTGATAACTGTTCAAATTTTTAACAAGGAAAAATCAGATGGCTACTGTAGAACAAATTATTAGAGATATTCAATCTTTACCACCTTCTGAAAAAATGCGTTTACGTAAACTTATCATGTCCACATTAAATACTAGTATGGAAAGCTTAAATGAGCGATTTAATAGCAAACAGCAAGGCATACATTTTGGTCCATTCGAAGGACATGATAAATGCCCTGCTTGCGGTAAATAACAAATAGTTAAGGGTTTTCAATAAACACTATTTTATTGAACACCCTTAATTTATTGACCTATGAACTCTAGATATCTATCAAAATTCATGAAAAAGACAATAACAAACCAATAAATTATTTTCTCTTCAAAACTACCTTTATTTAAATTATTTTAATTTTAGACATAAAAAAACCCACTCAATCGGAGTGGGTTTTTTCAGAATATGGTGGCTATGACGAGACTTGAACTTGTGACCCCCGCATTATGAGTGCGGTGCTCTAACCAACTGAGCTACATAGCCTTAAACTGTGCGGGCATTATGAGATTTTCTTTAAAGAGCGTCAACCCCATAATGCACTGTTTGATCAAAATTTGTTGAAGTGAGCCGATAAGCCGGGTTCTGTCGTGAACGATCATTCCTCTAGGCGCACAATCACTCATGCGCTCAAGCGACCTACCCGAATCCAGCATGGGCCATGCCTAATGGATTCCTATTTGGTCTTGCTTCCGGTGGGGTTTACCTCGCCATGAACTGTTACCAGCCATGCGGTGCGCTCTTACCGCACCCTTTCACCCTTACCTCCGATTCCGATTGCTCGAAAACATAATGAAGGCGGTCTTCTCTCTGCTGCACTTGCCGTCGGTTTGCACCGCCCAGGCGTTACCTGGCACCTTGCCCTATGAAGCCCGGACTTTCCTCCCCTGCTTCAATCACGGAGATTTCCACAGCAGCGATCGTCTGGCTCACTTCGAGCGGCATAGTATCAAATATCGAGACTAATTGCTTGATGTTTTTTGAGCAGTCAGTTTTTCATACTTGGCTTGCAGCTGTTCCTGCGTTTCGACATGATTCGGATCCAGTGGAATACAATCCACCGGACAGAACAACTGGCACTGTGGTTGATCATGATGTCCGACGCACTCTGTACATAGGTCTGGATGAATCTCATAAATGAGTTCACCCATATAGATGGCCTCATTCGGGCATACAGGTTCACAGACATCACAGTTAATACATTCATCGGTGATATATAAAGACACGCTACCAACCTTGTTGAAGTTTACGCTCGAAGGCAGCAACCACGTTTGGTGGTACAAACTTGGTCACATCACCTCTTAATCGAGCAATTTCACGCACCAAAGTGGATGAAATAAAAGAATATTGCTCTGAAGGGGTTAAAAATACCGCTTCAAAGTGGGAGTCCAGCTGACGGTTCATATTCGCCAACTGAAATTCATACTCAAAATCAGACACTGCACGCAAACCACGCAATACAGCAGTCGCCTTTTGCTCACGGAAAAAATTGACCAGCAAACCGTCAAAACCTACAAATTCAACATTGTCCAAATGACTCAATGACTCTTTTGCCAATGCGACACGCTCTTCCAGACTAAATACCGGATTTTTATGATGACCGATGGCAATCGCTACCACAACTTCATCAAACATTCGCGCTGCGCGGGTTACCAAATCAATATGTCCATTGGTAATTGGATCAAAAGTCCCCGGATAAATCACACGAGTTTTAGACATCCATTTGTACTCTGTTTGTTATGTAGAATCTTATTTTAGCAAAAACTTGTTTTTTTGGTGAATAATCCTCATTAATTTAAAAAACTTCACCTTATTTCTAGTTGCGGTACAATAGCAGCACGTTTGGAAGTATCAGATTATGGCGAAAGCATCTATTGTAGTAAAAAAAAATAATGGCGGTACCATTGCACTAAATAAACGTGCCCGCCACGATTATTTTATTGAAGAGAAATTTGAAGCGGGGCTTTCATTAAAAGGCTGGGAAGTCAAATCAATGCGTGCTGGTCGTATGACCATCGTAGAAAGTTATATTACCTTTAAAAATGGTGAAGCGTTCTTGTTTGGTGCACAGGTTCAGCCCTTATTAAGCGCTTCAACCCATGTGGTGCCTGAAGCAACTCGTACCCGCAAGCTGTTGCTGAATCGCCGTGAAATTGAAAAGTTGATGGGTGCAATTAACCAGAAAGGTTATTCCTGCGTTCCATTGGCCTGCTACTGGAAAGGTCCACATGCCAAGCTGGAAATTGCTCTGGTGAAAGGTAAGCAGCTTCATGACAAACGTGCCACCGAAAAAGACCGTGACTGGCAACGTGATAAGGCGCGAATTTTCCATAAATAATGAATTAAAAGTTGAATATAATAAAACCTCCGCATTTGGAGGTTTTATTATAACTTTAAGCTTTACCGCCCAGTCTTGCCAGAGTCAGGGCAATATATTCCCCAAACCAGAACGCGGTTTTTAAATCGCCTTCAGGTGGAGTCACTTCTACCGGTGCGTTATCTGACTGGGTCATTAAACCCAAAAAGCTCGACATCCGGTTTAGATCAGTCACGGCACGACCTGTCGGCATTAATGGTAAGCCACTCCATAGCATACCGTGCTGCATGGCGAACAGATTGATCTGCTGTAACACTGCCAGCTTATCGCCACTAAGTCCGCCACCATTGGTAAAAGCCGCTGCCAGTTTTCCCTGCCAGGTACGTGCCAACCAGCGCTTGGAAGACTGTTCCATAAATAGCTTCATGGCAGAGGTCAGGCTACCCATATAGGTCGGACAGCCAAATATAATTGCATCGGCGGCATCCAGTACATCCCAGTCTATATGTTCGACATTCATCATATGCACCTGAACACCGGTTTCCCGTGCACCATCGGCAATAAAATTTGCCACTTTAGCCGTGTGTCCATAAGGACTGTGATAAACAATCGCAACAGATTTGGAAGATAGGGACATAACGCTCAAAAGCCAAAAAATTCAGTTAAGTTTAACATTTTCATGTCATAAACACGAATGTCGCCATACGCCCTGTTTTTGGCTCACGGCGATAAGAAAAATATTCATGTGCTTGACGATAAGAACACTGATCCCCACCCAATACGGTATTTATGCCGTGTTGCTGCAAGATATAACGCGCAATCGCATACAGGTCGGCATAATATTTACCTGCCTGTTCACCGGCCTGAAATGCACTGTCCAGTTCAGGATATTTACTACAAAAAGCAGCTTTTACTTCAGCGCCAATTTCAAAACATGGCTGACTAATGGCCGCCCCGAGCCAGGCCCAAGTCGGCGGAGTTTGCATGGCTACAAGGGTATTTTCAATAATCCCACCGGCCAGACCACGCCAGCCGGCATGCAAATTGGCAACTTCCGTACCTTTCGCATTCCCCATTACCACAGGTAAACAGTCTGCAGTCATCATCATCAAGGCATGCGCCTTGCGCTGCGTCACCAGACCATCTCCGACCAGTGCGGTAAATGGCATCTGCTCATTAATGCTATGACAAATGGTGCTATGCGTCTGGGTCATCCAGGTAATTTTATCTACGCCAAAGGCAGCGAAATCCTGCAATAAAGCCATACGATGCTGTTGTACCCGTAGCGCATTATCCTGCACATGCAAGGCCAAGTTAAAACCTGCAAGCTCAGGCTGTGCGGATGGCTGTACTTTCGCATGGTGAACGCGAGTCTGGCCGACATACACACCTTGTGGAAGTCCTGGTACAAATTGCATCTCGATTCCTTGCTTTGACGCGAGCTAAATAAAAAGATTAATAGGCTTTGTTTTCGGTACGCAGCACTTCAACCAGATTGGTAAAGTCTTCCGGCCACGGTGCTTCAAAGGTCATTTCTTCTTTGGTACGCGGATGGGTCAGACCGAGTTGTACAGCATGCAAAGCCTGACGCTTGAAGCCACGCAAAGTATCATCTAATAATTGCGATGCACCTGCAGGCATACGGACACGTGGCATATACACCTGATCGCCCACCAAGCCAAAGCCGATATAGCTAAAATGCACACGGATCTGATGGGTACGTCCAGTTTCCAGACGGGCTTGAACACGGGTAAAATGCTGGAAACGCTCTTTGACATTGTAATGCGTCACCGCGTCTTTACCACCTGGAAGTACGGTCATTTTCACACGATCCACCGGATGGCGTTTGATTGGTTCATCAATGGTACCGCCAGCAATAATATTGCCGTAAACCACCAAGTCATACAGGCGATATACTGATTTTTTCTCAAGCTGTTTGCTTAAGGCAAATTGTGCTTCCAGATTTTTGGCGACGACTAACAGACCGCTGGTGTCTTTATCGATACGATGTACCAGACCTGCACGCGCCAGTTCAGCCGATTTCGGATAGTGATGCAATAAAGCATTCACCAAGGTGCCAGAACTATTGCCAGCGCCCGGATGTACCACCATACCGACTGGTTTGTTGATGACCATAATGTCATCATCTTCATAGATGATGTCCAGTGGAATATCTTCCGGCAGACTGCGCGTTTGCGCTTCAAGCTCAACATTTAAAGTCAGGGTTTCAAAACCATCACTTTTAAATTTAGGCTTAACCGGTTGACCATTCACCAATAAATTGCCATCTTTAATCCATTGCTTTAATTTTTCTCGAGAAAAATCGCTCCAGACCATTGCGGCAATCTGGTCGATCCGTTGCCCGATATAAGTTTCATCCAGTTGAAATTGCAACGATAAACGTGTTGCAGTTGCTTCTGAAGTATGGTTATCTGCATCCTCGGAATCTTCAAGTAAATTGAAATCAGTATCAGGGATATTAGAATTGGAAGATTGTGCTTGACTCATTTGCTCATTCAGACAAAAGTGGTTTAATAGTGCAATTGTAGCTCATTGCCCGTATTAACAGAGGAATTTTTATGTCGCTACCACATTATAAAATGACAATGCTTGCTGTGACATTAGGCATTGCATCGGCAATGGTAGGCTGTAGCAGTAATCCAAAAAAAGAAGTCGTGGATAAAGGTCCGGAATCTAGCGAACAGGTTTATATTCAAAAAGCACAGAAAGCGCTAGATCGTAATCAATATACCGATGCAGCAAAACAGTTAGAAGCGCTGGAAACTTATTTCCCGACCAGTCAGTATGCCCCGCAAGCGCAGCTTGAACTGTTGTATGTGAAATTCCAGCAAAAAGATTATGAAGGTGCGGTTGCACTGGCAGAGCGTTTTATCCGTCTGAACCCGCAACATCCAAATGTCGATTATGCTTACTATGTACGCGGTGTCGCCAATATGGAACAGAACTATAACGGCCTGCTGCGTTATACCTCGCTGAAACAGTCGCATCGTGATGTCAGCTACCTGAAAGTGGCTTACCAGAATTTTGTTGATTTCATTCGCCGCTATCCATCGAGTACTTATGCAGTTGATGCCGCACAACGTATGCAGTTTATCGGTCAGGAACTGGCTGAGCATGAAATGAACGCAGCACGTTTTAACATCAAGCGTAAGGCGTATCTGGCAGCAGTTGAACGTGGCTTGTGGGTGATTGAACATTATCCTCAAACTCCGCAGATTCCAGAAGCACTGGCAACGGTTGCTTATGGCTATGCTCAGCTAGGTGATAAAGCGACTTCTCAGCAATATGTGGATGTATTAAAGCTGAATTATCCGAATCTGGTGAAATCAGATGGGACGGTGAACCTGCGTGCAGCGCGTAGTGAAGGCAGCTTCTTTAACCGCGCGACACTGGGTATTTTTGGTAAAGAAGCCAAAACTGTAACCGACACCGATGCACAATCGGATACGCCAGAAACTGAAAAGCGTAGTATCACCAATCGCATTTCATTTGGCTTGCTGGATCGTCCTAAGACGGCTGAATAAAGCTAAATAAGCCAGCAGCATCAGCAAATAAGACAGCGCTTTACAGGTGCATTTTCCCCAAGGGCAAGGTATCATACTTGCCCTTTTGCGTTGTCTTGCCCAGGCTTGAACAAAACGTGCAAAAGGTATACAAAGGAACTTGAAATATTCAATGTCCAACTAGACTATTTTCATTTTTTCAGTGATTTAGACCTTAGATTCCAGCACGAGAAGCTCAGCAGACCATGGCCATTCCTCAACATACGATTGATCAGATTCTCGATCGCACCGATATTGTCGATGTGATTGGTCAATTCGTAAAACTGAAAAAAACAGGCCGTACCTATTCAGGCTGCTGCCCTTTTCATCAGGAAAAATCACCGTCTTTCCACGTCTATCGTGACAAACAGTATTTTCACTGTTTTGGCTGTCAGGCCAACGGTAATGCCATCCGTTTTTTAATGGACATTGGTAGCCGTAATTTTGTCGAAGTGATGAAAGACCTGTCCAGCCAGACGGGCATCGAACTGCCTAAAGACAATACTGATTCCAATAAATTAAAATATAAACGTGAAGCAGCCAAACCCAAAATCGTGCCTGCTCAAACTGCACCACAAACTCAGCCGCAACAGAATAACGCTCCAACAGAAAATAATAATGCTGCATCTACGGCGAGTTTCGATCCATTTGCAGAGTTTCAGACAGTCGAACAGGATTTTTATGGTGACCCTTTTGCTTCTTTTGAACACCTACCGATGGCGGAAGTTCAGCAAGACGGTAACCTCTACGACCTGCTAGAAAATATCGCGCAGTTCTATGAGCGCCAACTCCCAAATAGCCCGAGTGCCCAGCAATACTTCAAGCAGCGTGGTCTGACTGCAGAGACCATTGCCTATTGGCGCTTAGGCTATGCGCCTGAAGACTGGCAACATCTGGAAAAAGCCTTTCCTCAGGATATTGAGGGCTTAAAACTTTTAGGTCTGATTCGCACCAGCGACAGTGGCCGTGATTTTGACCTGCTGCGTGAACGAGTCATTTTCCCGATCCGTGATACCAAGGGCCGTGTGGTCGGCTTTGGCGGCCGTGCCCTGAATGACGAGATCAAGCCGAAATACATCAACTCGCCAGATTCTGAAGTCTTCCATAAAAACCAGTTGCTGTACGGCCTCTATGAGGGCCGCAAACAGAAAGCCCAAGAATGGCTGATGGTCGAAGGCTATATGGATGTGATTGCGCTTCAGCAATATGGCATTCATGGCGCAGTAGCAACTTTAGGTACAGCCAGTAATACAGATCACCTGAATATTCTGTTCAAGCAGAGCAACCGGCTGACCATTGCCTTTGATGGGGATGCTGCCGGTCAAAAAGCAGCGCGCCGTACCTTGGACATTGCCCTGCCCCTGCTGAATGATGGCCGAGAGCTGAAGTTCTTTGTTTTGCCCGCTGACCATGACCCAGATTCATTGATCCGCCGTGAAGGGATAGAAAACTTCAGACGCTTGCTGGATCAGGCACCGTTGATGTCGGACTTCGTGTTTGCCCATCTGACCCAAAATCAGGACATCACCACACCTGAAGGCAAGAGTCAGGTTATGGGTGAACTAAAAAATCTGACCGAGTTACTGCCCAAACACGGTTCTTTCCGTTATCTGCTGCAGCAATTTTTCCGTGAAAAACTGGGCTTTAACCGTAAATGGCAACCTAAGGTCAATACGGATGCATCTTTAAGCTTTAGTACTAAAATTGATGCTGAAGAATATGTGATTGCGATCTTGATGAATCATCCTTATCTGTATATTCATTTTGAACCGCTGCGCGCGCTGGTGGCAGAAGATCAGCTGCTGTTTAAAATTCTGAACATTCTGAATGTGATTTTTGATGACTTGCCAGATGACCCAGAACTGTCGATCTATTATGTGCTCGGTGCCTGCGCAGCCCATCATCATGAACTGCAGCATATTTTACAGCATGCCAATGTCAGCGATTACACCTCATCGCCGGAACAGGCCGACAAACTCGCGGCTGATTTTTCCACCAAGCTGCAATATCAGTGCTTGAAAAATAAAATTAAATCGAAGAAATTTAGCAGTATTGCGGAAATGAAAAACCTGAAAATGCAAATTTATGAAATTGACCGGAAACGCTCAATGACCCTGTTAGAAGATTAATTTTTCAAATTATTGATTCTTTTGAATCCAATGAAGTCACTGCTAGCTCACATTATTATTTATAATTTTCTCAAATAATCAGGCTGGGTTTTATGTTGAAGTACAAATCAGCAAAGAACCAAGCTTCTCATCATGCTGATTAAAACGAATGCCTGGATTTACGACGCTTCGCGACTACATTGCCCAGTTCTTCCTGTAACAGCTCAAAATAGGTAGGATCTTCCGCTTTGGCCGCCTCACGCAGCACAATAGAGGTTGGATGCAACAGTTTTTGAGTTAAGCGATGCGAAAACTCGGCCAGTACAATGTCTGCCTTTTCGCCCTTGGCAATTCGCTGCATTGCCAGTGACAATTCTTCCTGACGTAATGTTTCCCCGTGGTCACGGTAGGCATGAATGGTCGCCCCGGCCTGTTTGACCTTTTGCTGGGTCATCAGTTCTGTAGCCAACTGATTGACCATGATCTCGGCTTCAACAGCCGCTTGACGGCGCTGTGCCAGATTTTCCTCAATCACGCTTTGCAGGTCATCGACCCCATATAGATAAACCCCATCCAAGCTTTCTACTTTGGCATCAATATCACGTGGCACGGCCAGATCTACCAGTAGCATCTGCTGGTAACGACGTTTTTTCAGTGCAGCCTTTACATCGGTAAAATGGATCACTTGATGCAAACTGCCGGTACAACTGGAAATGACATCGGCACGATGCAGATTTTCTGCAAGCTGATCAAAACCTATAATTTCGACCTCAACCCGATGTGCAATTTCCTGTGCCAGGATATCCGCACGCTCGCGGGTACGGTTACAGATAATGATCTTGCCCACCCCCATCTCTGCAAGGTGTTTGGCCACCAGACTGTTCATCTCCCCGGCTGCCACTATCATAATGGTCAGCTTGTCCGGATGACTAAATACTTGCAAGGCCAGTTGCGCCACCGCATAGCCCATTGAGACCGCATGACTGCCGACAGCCGTTTCCGAACGCACGCGTTTAGCGGCATAAAAGGCATATTCAAAAATCCGGTTGAGATTGCGCGACACCGTATGGGAGTCTTTGGCCAGAGAAAGTGCGGTTTTGACCTGCCCCAGAATTTGTGGTTCGCCCAGCATCAGTGAATCCAGACCACTGGCGACACGCATCAGATGCGTCACCGCTTGAGCATTTTCATAACGATAGACATGATGTTGCAGTTGTTTGACATCTACCCCATTTTTCTGGGCGAGCCAGTTTAGCACCATGTCAGCATTTTCAGACATCGCGTAAACTTCGGTCCGGTTACATGTAGACACCACCACCATGTCATTCAGTTCAGGGTGTTGGCTTTGCTCGGCAAGAATGGCACTTAACTTTTCAGGGTTAAAAGCTACCTGTTCGCGCAGTTCTACAGAGGCAGTTTGATGGTTGACACCCAATGCAAAGAAAGACATATCAGGTCATCATTTCACTAAATTTATGCTATTGTGCAACATCGGTGTCATAAAAAGCATTACTTGGATCAAGAAAAAATTGCGTCAAACAATTAGCCGTATCAACGGCCCTACAATTAAGCAATATTCTACCACATTCCTACTGGTGGGTAGCATGGCTTCGACTGCACATCTCTATGCAGCGGAAGCAGTTTACCATGCAAATCAAAATTATGATGCGATAAAACAAAGTATGATGGCTGAGTTTGCCATCGCTGCACATGACATTCCGACCGCTTTGCACAACTATACGGTGCTAGCGATCAAGAGCAATTCCACTTCAGTCAAGCAACGTGCGCTGAATGTCGCGCTGGAACATGATGATCTTCAGGCAGCACTAGATATCTCCACGCACTGGGTGGTACAAGAGCCGCAAGATGTCCCCGCTTTATTTTATTTATCACATATTGCCCTGAAAGCACATGAATATGAGCTGGCCGCTGAGACCTTAGAAAAAATCCTGCAAATTGATGACAGCGCCGATCTGGAAGAAATTCTCGCAGGGATTTCACCAGAAGGTACAGAAGACCGTACTTATCTGATTCAGGCCTTAAGTACCACCAAAGCCAAGGACAACCCGTCTATTCTGGTGCTGGTGGCCGGTCTGGAAGCGCAAAATGGTCAGCTCGAACAGGCTCTAAATACAGTTAACCGTGCCTTAAAAAAACGCCCGAATGCGACTGGATATATCCTGATGAAGGCCAATCTGCTCAATGCACTCGGCGATACTCAGGCGACACTGCAATGGTATGAAAAATCCAGCCGTAAACACCGTAATAATCTGGATGTACGTCTGGCCGAAGTCAAATATCTGGTCAAGCTGAACGAAGCGACTTTGGCGCTAAAAAAACTGCAAGACATTCTAAAAAAATGGCCGACTGCTGAAGAAGCCCTGTTCATTGCCGGACTGACCAGTATTGACTTGGAAGAATACGAGAAAGCCGAAAAATATCTGGTCGAACTGCGTTATTCTGCGCAATATCAAAACGAAGCCTATTATTACTTGGCGGTGAATGCAGAACGCAAACAGCATTATGAAACGGCGAAAGCTTATTATCGTCTGGTCGATGGCAGTCTTTACACCGTCTCACGTCGCAACATGATCTCGATTTTCGCCCAGCAGGATAAGCTGCATGATGCGCTGCGTTTCTTAACCCAGGAAAGGGTGAATTATCCACAACATGCCAGCTTCCTCTATCTAGCTCAGGCGGATATTTTGACGCGCATGCAGAATAAAAAAGCTGCGATTCGCCTGTTGGAAGAAGCCAGCAAAAACCTGCCGGATGACCCTGAACTGGTCTATTCGCAAGTTCTGTTGCTGGATCCCCATCAGGATCGCGTCAAGCTGGATGAACTACTCAGCACTTTACTTAAAATTGAACCGAACAGTCCGACCTATCTGAATGCCTATGCCTATACCCTGGCGATGCAAAACCGTCGCCTCGAAGAAGCACGCCGCTATGTCGAACAGGCACTAGAATATGCACCAGAACAGGCATCGATTCTGGATACCTATGGTTATATCTGTTATTTACAGAATGACTTCACCACAGCTGCGGATGTGTTATACAAAGCCTATCAATTGAATCCGAATGTGAAGATTGGGGTACGTTATGCCCGTTCCTTGTACATGAAAGGTGATCTACAACACTTCCACCAAGTGTTACAACAATTACAACAAAACCATCCAAATGACCCAGAATTGAAACAACTTAATTCGCTATTGTTAGCACCACAAACCAAAACGAGTTAATTAATTTATGCGCAATTTGAGCCAATTGGGCTGCTGTGCCTTTGCAGCCACTGCTTTATTTTTAACTGGATGTCAGCAGATGATCAAGCCACAAGCGCCTGCCACCCCGTCTGTACAGGCAGAGAATCAATTTCAGCTGCAAGGTAAAATTGGCGTTCGCACCCCTCAACAGACTGGCAGCGCATTCTTTACTTGGGTACAACAGCAGGAAGAATTCGATATTGAACTCAGCGGTATCTTAGGCGTCGGTAAAACCCAGATTTCTGGCACCCCGGGGCAAGTAACCTTAAACAGTGCCAAAACAGGTCTGATTCAGGCCGCAACTGCCGAGGAATTACTGCAACGCGCAACAGGCTGGCAAGCACCGATCAGTTATTTAGTGGACTGGGTACAAGCCCGCCCTGCAACTACCTCTGCAAAATTACAAAAAGACGATACGCAGCGGATTAACCAGATTATCGAACAGGGCTGGACGGTCGATCTCAATTATAATGCGCAGGCCAAAATACCAAACCGTTTGATTTTAAAGCAGTCACTTGGAAATGGTGCAGAAAACCGTATTACAATGATCATTGAAAACCGTTAATTGACCTGATTCCAGCCCATGATGATTCGTGTTCCCTCGCCTGCTAAACTGAATTTGTTTTTACATATCACCGGTCGCCGTGAAAATGGTTATCATGAGCTGCAAAGTATTTTTCAGCTGATTGACCTGTATGACTGGCTGGAGTTTGAACCAAGCGCCGATGATGCGATTCAGATTGAAGGTCTGGCCTCCGTCGATCTGCAACAGAATCTAATCTATCGGGCGATACAGTTGTTGAAGCCTTATGCCCAAACGCCGTGCGGACTAAAAATTCGTCTGGAAAAAAATATCCCGATGGGTGCAGGTCTTGGCGGTGGGTCTTCCAATGCAGCGACGACCCTGATTGTGATCAACCAGCTCTGGCAGTGCGGTTTAAATGTTGAGCAACTGGCAGATCTCGGGGTTAAACTGGGTGCAGATGTGCCGATATTTGTGCATGGTAAAAATGCCTGGGCTGAAGGCATTGGTGAACACTTAACATTCATAGACTTAGATCAAAAAAAATTCATTGTGTTAAAACCTGATTGTTTTATCAGCACTCAACTGCTTTTTTCGCAAAAAGCATTGACAAGAGACACGAAGAGCACTAAATTTTGCGCCTATCAGGAAACGCCATCTGATTTTGGAAATAACTTTGAGCCACTGGCAAGAAGCTTATATCTCGAAGTCGATGAAGCAATGCAATATCTCGACCAGTTCGGAAAAGCAAAGCTTACAGGTACAGGTGCTTGTGTGTTTATTGAAGTCACTGAAAATCTGAATATCGAAGATATTCTTGCAAATGCACCATGTAAAGCTTACCTGGTCAACAGTTTACAAGAATCACCTTTAGTTCAGTTTAAAGTGTAGATAGGGGTATCGCCAAGTGGTAAGGCACCGGGTTTTGATCTCGGCATCCGTTGGTTCGAATCCAGCTACCCCTGCCATTTTTCACCTGTAGATGTACTGTATTAGGGGTATCGCCAAGTGGTAAGGCACCGGGTTTTGATCTCGGCATCCGTTGGTTCGAATCCAGCTACCCCTGCCATCTTACAGTCATCAAATTAGGGGCGTCGCCAAGTGGTAAGGCACCGGGTTTTGATCTCGGCATCCGTTGGTTCGAATCCAGCCGCCCCTGCCATTTTCTCGAAAAAAGACAGAACACTCATTTGCTGTAAGACTGTTAATTTACCTTGACACTTTACCGCAAAAATATTAAAGTTCTGCCGCATTAGGGGTATCGCCAAGTGGTAAGGCACCGGGTTTTGATCTCGGCATCCGTTGGTTCGAATCCAGCTACCCCTGCCATCTATTCCCATATACCCCAACCGCCAAGGGTGCTTCATGCCCAATCTTGTCGTTTTTAGTGGATCTGCGCATCCACAATTCGCTCAAAAAGTCGTAAGTCACTTACATATTCCTCTAGGCGCTGCCTCTGTAGGTCAGTTCTCTGACGGTGAAATTGCTGTCGAGATTACTGAAAACGTTCGTGGTAAAGACGTATTTATCGTACAACCTACTTGTGCCCCAACTAACGATAACCTGATGGAAATCTTAGTAATGGCTGATGCTTTGCGTCGTGCAAGTGCAGGTCGTATTACTGCCGTGATTCCTTATTTTGGTTATGCTCGTCAAGACCGTCGTCCACGTTCAGCACGTGTTCCAATTACTGCAAAAGTTGTAGCAGACATGCTCACTACTGTAGGCGTTGACCGTGTTGTGATGATCGACTTGCACGCTGACCAGATCCAAGGCTTCTTCGATATCCCTGTAGACAACATCTACGGCACACCTGCACTACTTGCTGACTTGCGTCAACAATCGCATCACAACCTGATGGTGGTTTCACCTGACGTCGGTGGTGTAGTGCGTGCACGTGCTGTTGCGAAACAAATGGGCGATATCGATCTTGCAATCATCGATAAGCGTCGTCAAAAAGCGAATGAATCACAAGTGATGCATTTGATTGGCGATGTAAAAGATCGTGATTGTGTCATTGTTGATGACATGGTAGATACTGCTGGTACGCTATGCAAAGCTGCTGATGCATTGAAAACTTTCGGTGCTCGCAAGGTTGTTGCGTATGCAACGCATCCAGTACTTTCTGGTAAAGCGATTGAAAACTTAAAGAATTCTGTGATTGATGAACTGGTTGTGACTGATACCATTCCTCTTTCTGATGAAGCTTTAGCACTGGGCAAGATTCGCCAGGTTTCAGTAGCCAGTATGGTTGCCGAAACGATTCGTCGTATTAACAACGAAGAATCTATTAGCGCAATGTTCGATTCTTATCTATAATAGAGCGCTGAATTTTCAAAGCCCTGCCATTTGGTAGGGCTTTTACTCACCAGACTGGTCGCAAGTCTGGTTCATTTAACTTAAATAGGATGTCTATCATGGCAAACTTCGTATTAAACGCAGCAGCACGTGAAGAAGCAGTTCAAGGGAAAGGTGCGAGCCGCCGCCTTCGTCTTCAAGCTAAAGTTCCTGCAATCATCTACGGTGGTGAAGCTGCTCCTGTAGCAATTACTGTTGAGCTTCGTCAGCTTGTTAAATTCTTAGAAAACAATTCATTCTTTGAAGAAGTTATCGAAATTGATGTAGACGGTAAAGTTGAAAGCGTGAAAATCCAAGCGTTACAACGTCACCCAGCTAAAAACACACCTATGCACGCTGACTTCAAACGCGCATAAGTGTTAATGGTGTAATTAGTGTCAAATATTTCACTGATTGTTGGTTTGGGTAACCCAGGTTCTGAGTATGCCCAAACCCGCCATAATGCAGGCTTCTGGTTCGTAGAACGCCTTGCAGACCAATATGGCATTACCCTCAAAAAAGACCCAAAATTCAACGGATTTAGTGGTCGTGGCAATATCGAAGGTCAAGACGTCCGTCTTCTTCTCCCAACAACCTTTATGAACCTTTCCGGTAAAAGTGTTGTTCCTTTCGCCAAATTCTATAATATCGCACCTGAATCGATCCTGATTGCCCATGATGAACTGGACATGAATCCCGGTGTCATTCGCCTGAAAACTGGCGGTGGTCACGGTGGTCATAATGGTCTACGCGATATCGTGCCGCATATTGGTTCAAACTTCCATCGCCTGCGTATTGGAATTGGCCATCCTGGTGCCAAAGACCGCGTTTCTGGTCATGTGCTCAGTAAAGCGCCAAGCAGCGAACAGAATTTAATGGATGATGCAATTTCCCATGCCCTTGCCCGCACAAAAATGCTGGTGAATGGTGAAGTACAGCAAGCCATGAATCAAATCAACGCATATAAGCCGAACTAAACATTCAAAAATTGCTGGACAATTCCGCTTGCCAGAAAGTTTATTTAAGCGCAAAATGCGTTTGCTCGATTGTTCACCATACAGCAAGCAAGATTGATTTAACCAAATGATCAAACTCTTAGGTCAACTCAGGGGACGCTAGCCATGCTATCTCGTTTATTAAAATGCAAAATTCACCGCGCTCACGTTACACATGCAGAACTACACTATGAAGGTTCATGTGCAATTGATGGCGTTTTGATGGATTTGGCTGGCATTCGTGAATACGAAGAAATTCATGTGTGGAACGTGACCAATGGTAAACGTTTTGCAACTTATGCAATTCGTGGCGAAGACAATTCAGGCATCATTTCAGTCAATGGTGGCGCTGCGCATCAAGCCGATGTAGGCGATATCGTGATTATTGCAACCTTTGGCGATTTCACTGAAGCTGAAGCGAATGCCCATCAGCCTCGCTTAGTTTATGCTAACCCAAACAATACAGTCAGCCACACTGCCAACTGTATTCCGGTACAAGTCGCATAAGCTGATCAGACCAGATACCCAAAAGCTCGCACATCGCGGGCTTTTTTAATACTGGAATATTGCCCTGTTTAACTGCCCTCTCGCCAGCTTTTAGAGCTTTCACAGTTTAAAGGTTTTAATTGTTGATCCAGCAAATCAAATAACAAGGCCTCACCATTTTCCTTCACCTTCAGCTCTACAAATTTGGCGTTACGATAACACGGCTCCAGACCTTCGGCGAACATGAAACTATTGGCAGCAGGATATAAAGCCTCAAAAGTATTGTGTGGGTTTTTCAGAATTAATCGGGCTGAACGTTCCGACTGATTTAATGTGCTTTGTTCAAAACTGGTTTTGATAACTCTGCGCTGCTGATCCAGCTGCACATAACTCATCACATGCGATTGATTTTTAAAATCTTCAGTCCGGATGTCAGAAACTGGCTGTTCGGAACCATTCTCCGCTGCCACTGCGCTAAAATGCAGATCATAGTTCAGTGCCATATAATCTCCTTGCAGGATCGAACGCGGATCGACAGGTGCCAACTCGACAAAGATACTGTCACTTTTTGCCAGATGCCATTCATGCTGGATGATTAAACCCGCAAATAAGGCAATGCTAAAAATACTAAGATGCAGTGCCATAAACTTTTTCATCATGAGACCACTCCTGCTTTCAGCTGGAACTTCGGTGAACTCAACACATAAGCCAAAAGCAACACCAGCACACCTGAGGCAAAAATACTGACACTTTTAAATAAAAAACTTAGTCCCAGATTGTAATACAGCAGCCATAACCAGAAGATCAGTAGCAAAATGGTCAAGGCTTGCATCAATCGTTGTTGATTCACCATGGCCCAAGCCATAAACACTAAAATGATAAAAATTTCAAAGTAACCCAATGCAATCAGCAGAATTCCCGCAGCAGGAATGAGCCAGAGTTGAATCAGTGAAAATTGCTTGAGATGAATACCGACAAAACTCAACAGCCAGAGTACTGGCAAAATATAGAAAATAATGGCTTCATCCATACCGCGAGGCTGCAATTGCTGAGCCACACCAAATTGTAGCAGGCATTGAAAAATAGCCGTCACCGCCAAAATACCGATCATCCACAAATTCACGCTTTTGGCATAAGCTGAAGCGAGCCAGTATCTCGCAGTAAGCAAAGCTCCAGTCAGAACACTGTAATTCAGCAGCATGATCCACGTCAGCAGGCGCTGATCCTGAAAAAATGCATGTTGCTCGGCCAGAACTGCAATTCCCAGTATATGTGCAAGTAACAACTGCAACAGCACCACCAGCCAATGCATACGACTCATGATAGTCAACAGCGTAATGCCGACTTGTATCAGCCAAATCAGTAATAGGCTCTCTGTGAGTAATTGGGTATGAATCAATACCGCGGCCTGACCGCACACCCACAAACAATAAGCCAATTGCCGCAGAAAAACTGAGGGCTTGCTACGAATCAACCACCAGGCGACTGCGATAAAAATGATTCCCATCAGAATCGAAAAACTTTTCCAATAGGTCAGCAACAGCATGGCCAAGATCACACCAGCAATCCACGCGCCCAGAGCCAATGGAATGACCGAAAACCGGCTCTTGGGCAACAGCTTGATCAGCAGACCTGTAATAGCTGCGAACCAGCTGAATATCAGCAAAGCTAGTATCAATAAGCCAGCGGCAGAATCCTGTAAATATTGCTGAGTGAGATCAAAAATGAGAACACTAAAACTCAGGGCCAGTCCTGCAACAAGCAAACTGGTTTCAAGCTGTTGCTTTCGGGTATAGAAATAAACACTGAATAAAATAGGCAGAACCAGCACCGAAGCCAAATACCAGATCGAATCCGAGTCGATAAACCGGAACATACTTACTACTGAAATAAGCACCACGACAGCGATAAACAGATAGCGCAAAACCGGATAATAACGTAAGGCATAGATCATACTTAGCCCGGTCAACAGATTCAGACCGAGCAGATAAAGAGTTTCAGCACGCACCAGCCAAAAGCTTTGTTTAAAATAAAAATAGAGTGCTAACTGGCTGACCACACAAAATAATGCAAAGATCCCAATATTCGGCCGATACAGCCAAGGCAGCAACAGCAAAGCCCAAAGCAGAAATAACTGATAACTGTCAGCACCAGTCTGATAAATCTGTCCAATCACGGCCAGACTTAAGCCCAGCATTAGACCCGATACAGTATCCAGACTTTGTCTTAACTTTTCCCGCGCAGTGAAACGCACACTCAGCAATGCTGAACCCAGCAATAAAATTTGAGGAATAAACAGCTGGACAAATTTGGGCAACATCCACCAGTTTGCTGCCAGCAGATACACGATACTGACAGCGATCAGCGCCAGCCCAATGATTTGAAGAATTTGAATCACAGCAGGTTGAATAAATAACAGCGGGGAAAATGGACGATCTGGCGATGGTACTGTTCTGGACATGCTAATCTGTTCAATTTTTATTTGATTTCACCTTAGCATGATTTTTGCAGGATATGCCAGGCAGGAACAGTCCAAGTATGCTGTACATTTTTAAATCAGGATTTGATAAATTCCGTACCCTGCAATCATGAGCAGAATCATGCCGCACAATGCCAGCAAATGTGGATAGAGTCGAGAATGGGATAAGTGGTTGAAACCCAAATACACCACAGACAAAGTCAGAAAATCCAGGAGAATCCAGCTCAAAGTCAAAATAATTAAACTTAAATCAAGATCAGGAGTAATCCCGATAAACTGCGGGAAAAAAGCCGCAAAGAAAATAATGTCCTTCGGATTAGAAATACCAACCAAAAAACCTTGTCGAAAACCACCATGCACAGGAACTAGATTCTCCTGAGCTTGCTCCTGCTGCTTAAAAATAACTTCACGGAAAATCTGCCAGCCTAGATAGCCAATATATAAACAGCCCAGTAACTTGATCGTATCTAGCCATTGCGCATTGATAACCAGCAAACCTTTCAAACTTAATATAGATAAAGCAATTAAAACTAGGGAGGCAAAATTGGTACCAAAAATGGTTCTTAAAGCTGCCGTATAGCCACCTTTTAAACCGGCGCTAGCAACCAGCAACATCACTGGGCCAGGTGTAGCGATCATCACCACAACAGCCAGACAATATAAAAAATATTCACTAATATTCATGCCACCCCTCAGCTATTGTTATTTTTATGCATAAAAAAAGAGGACTTAGTCCTCCTCTTGTATATGAATCAGATGCTGACTGATACCGTCTGCCCGCAGAAAAGCCAGATCATAACTGGCAGTAGCCAAGGCCAAGATCCGGCGCTCAAACTCATCCCACAACGGACGCACCTGCTTATAATGGATGCCCAAACCACTATCGTCGGTAAAATGCCGATTTTTTTCACACAACTTTAAAGCATGATACAACTTGCGCCCTTTGGAAGCATCATCACGCAAACGCACCCGTTTCGACAGCACAAAGGCCTGCACTTTGACAAGATCGGCATGCGGTAACAGCGGCACCAGAATCTGATCCAGCTGTGCATCCAGGCGTTGCCACACAGCTCGATGCTGCTCGGCACTATACGTATTCCAGTGAATCACTTCATGATTAAAACGGCGGCAACCACGACATACCGCATCACCAAATACGGTCGAACAACGCCCTGCACATGGGGTTAAAGACGCAATACGACGATCTGAACTCAAAACACACTCCAAAGATACTGCAAATTTCAGTATCTGCATCACTGCACAAAATCCTGGGTCGGGCATGACTATACACGCTCTCCCTCATGAATTGAAGCCTGTTAAAAGACTTGCGTTTTACTCGCTTATTCACTCGAATCAAGCTAAAATGTGCGCCTTTCAAATATCATGCTACGTTGGAGTATTCCATGAACGCTACTGTAGAACAGCTTGCACCTGTAGAACAGCAAGCGACGACTGGTTGGGTTGTTGCCGCACTTTATCAATTCAAAGAAGTTCAAGATCCTGCCGATCTTCAGCAACGTCTTTTGGACCTGGTAAAATCCATCAACCTTTGCGGTACTCTAATTGTGGCAGGTGAAGGCATTAACGGTACGGTTGCAGGCGACCGTGCATCGATTGATCAAATTCACCAGTTCCTTCTAAATGAAGGTTTTAACGAAATGGAATACAAAGAATCTGACAGTTCTGAAAAGCCATTCCGTAAGATGAAAATTAAATTAAAAAAAGAAATCGTGACTTTAGGCGTGGAAGTAAAACCGCGTGATTTAGTCGGTCACTATCTTGATCCAAAAGAATGGAACGAACTGATTGCACGTGATGACGTGATTCTGGTCGATACACGTAACGATTACGAATACAAAGCCGGCACTTTCAAAGGTGCAATTGACCCGAAAACTGAAAGCTTCCGCGAATTCCCTGAATACGTGAAAAATAATCTGGAACAGCACAAAGACAAGAAGATTGCGATGTTCTGTACAGGTGGTATTCGTTGTGAAAAATCAACCTCTTTACTTCTTCAAGAAGGCTTCACTGAAGTTTATCACCTGAAAGGCGGTATTTTGAAATACCTGGAAGAAACCCCGGCTGAAGAAAGCATGTGGGAAGGTGAATGCTTCGTGTTTGATGGTCGTACTGCCGTAACGCACGGTGTTGAAGAAGGCCAAAACACCAAGTGTCATGCGTGTGGCTGGCCTTTACTTCCAGAAGAAGTTGCCCTCCCAAGTTATGAACATGGTGTCTCTTGTGTGTACTGTATTGACAAAACCTCGGAGAAACAAAAAGAAGGTTTCCGTATGCGTCAATCACAAATTTTAGCAGCAAAACGCAAACGCCTCTAATTTGGCCTTTTGTAATGAAATATATAAAAACCCTCTTCGGAGGGTTTTTTGTTTACATAAAAATCACAACAGTAATAAAACTCTTACCAATTCCTTACCAAGAACCTCATTTTTTTCCAAACAAGATTGTTAGTCTAATGATACGGTGATTTACAAGCTAAGTCTTTCATTATTAACTGAAATTTTTACTTGAAAAGGAATATAAAATGGCAGGCTCACTTGCTCGAGATTCAGACAATCTGGTTCAATTTCAACCAAAAGAAAATATAAAGCTGCAACGACTTCATCAAATTTCTGAAGAGCTTGAACAGCAGTCACATCTGTTCGTCGTTATCTTGGGAACCATTATTGGCGCAATCTTGGCGCTGTTCATTGGTTACCATATCAATACCAGCATCATGCATTTTATCCTGTTGAGTATTTTGCCGATCTGCTTGGCCTATTTCTTACGTAAAGTGTATATTTATACCCTGACACATAGCTGATTCTGTCTGATCATTTATATTCCAAGACTTTACCGCACAAAAAATACTGCTTAGGATACAGGCAGTATTTTTTATTTTGCCAATCATATGAATCTGACCGAATGGATTATTTCCGTCATGGAGCAACTGGGCTACTGGGGCATTGCCCTGCTCATGTTCCTGGATAATGTCTTCCCGCCAATCCCTTCCGAAATTATTATGCCTTCCGCGGGCTATTCCGCCTCTCAGGGCGAGTTAATACTCTTCGGGGTCATCATGTCCGGCTGTATCGGCTCTCTACTAGCAGCCGCCTTGCTATACTGGATTGGCTATAAATTTAACCATGATTCTATTTTTAAATTTGTCGATCGTTATGGCAAATATTTATTTATTAAATCAGAGGATGTGAAAAAATCACTCAGTTGGTTTGAGCATTATGGTCACCGGATTGTGTTTTTTGGCCGCATGATTCCTGCCGTCCGCTCGCTGATCAGCATTCCTGCCGGCATGAGTCATATGCCCTTCTGGAAATTTATGTTCTATAGCGCACTTGGAACCATCATCTGGACTACATTTTTGGCCTGTGTCGGATTTTATTTTGGCGAAAACCAGCAGTTGATGCAGCAAATTTTCAGTAAAGTCAGTTATGTGATTATTGCCATTGTTGCGGTAATTATTATCTGGATTTTCTACCGTAGACAGCAGCGTAAAAATCGTCCATCCTGAGGAAGATCCCTTAAGGAGATTAAAACGATGTCGCATTATCTTAAATATTTTGCCACCGTTTATCTGACCTTGGTTCTATTGGTAGGCATATTCATCTATGTATTCAATCTGGGCGCCATTCTGCTGATTCCTGCCCTGATTGCTTCTGCCTTTCTCAGTGCCCGATACTTTGTTAAGAAAGAACTTCGTTTGCCAACTCAGGAAGAGAAAGGCAAACTGGTCTGGGGCTCCACTATCATTGCCATGACATTCGGGTTTATCTTTTTAATTGTGGTCATCTGGATGAACCCGCAGACAGATGAAATTTATAGAACCATCACCTATACAGGAAGAGGCACAAATTCATTTCTGGTGGCTGCAAGCATTGCCTTACATGCCTTACTGTTCCATATTGCCTACAATGCTTATGCCCGCTATAGTCTGGCGAAGCGTACTGGCCTGGAAAGAAAATAGGATTCGAGTAGATCTCAAAGATGCAAAAAGGCCAAAGCTAAAAAAAGCACCCTGCGGTGCTTTTTTTATGAACTATTCTGGAGTGTGATACATCAGATACAATTCATTTAAGTTTTCTGGAATTTCTTCTGCAAGCTCGTCCATTAACTGGCCATTGCGACGGAAAGTTTCCATTTGTGGATCTTCATCATCGATGCCACTAAAGACCATGATTGGCAGGGTTAAATCCACCAGTTGTTCTTCAAATTCTTCAGTAAACCAAGCGTCTTCGTTCAGGAACATGGCATCTACAAAGCCCACACTCCAGTCACCCAAGCTTGATTCAGTATCTGCTTCTTCAATTTCAAACGGGAACGTAATCCCTTCTTCATTGGCTAAGCTTTGACGAATAGACTCTAACCATGCTTGCACCTGAGTGATGATTTCTGCAGGCACTTTCTTTTGATTACTATCAAAAAGTTCGTCTAACCATTTGTCGAATTTTGGGCCTACTGCAATAGCACATAAGAAACCATGGGTTGCCGCGAAATCTAGACCATGTTCATTTTGGTCACCATCTAGATATTCACTCAACAGGTCTAAATCTAAAGCACTCATCTAACATCCAAACTTAGAAAACCGAAAGGTTTAGCATAGCATTTATTCAGGCTATGCTAAATCCGAATTCGTTAATCTTCGTCATCAAAATCGTCGTCATCGTCGAAGTCATAGTCAAAATCTTTGAGTTCGCGCTCTAAACGACGTTGGGTCAGCAGATCATCGATCAAACGACGTTTTTCCAACGACTCTTTAGCACTGAGCTTGCTAGAAGCCTCATCGAAATTAACATCATCTTCACCGAAGTTATCATCTAGTTCAAAATCTGTAGAAGACACTAAAACTTCCTCATGAGTGAAAAATGTAAAAGGATTTAAGCGCTATTTATCGTGCCTAAAAAAACAAGTCAAGTTTTATTTGGATTTTCGTATTTTTAATTTGTAATTAGGGGTTTTTTCTGTCTCAATTGTGTGCCATGATATAATCCACCCTGCGTCCTTATGTTTTTTGATTCTCCTTTTTTGAGTCATAAACAGACACGCATGGGATGAACTTGAAAACAACAAATTCACCCCCATCTTAAATTACTGAATTTCATTTTAAATATTTTATCAGACAGCTTTCATGCTGAATTCTCTGATGAAATATATAGGCTATTCACTAAATTTAACGAGCTTAAATCGTGCAGCATTGTACGGTTTTTTACTGCCACAGATTCAACGAAGAGTAAGCAAAAGATGAGCGATATGACTTCCCCTACTTCTCAAGTAGCGGCTCTGATTAGCCGAGGCAAAGAACAAGGTTATTTAACCTTCGCTGAGGTTAACGATCATCTGCCGGACTCCATCACAGAAAGCGAGCAGATTGAAGATATCATTCAGATGCTGAATGACGTCGGTATTCCGGTACATGATCGCGCGCCTGAATCTGATGATACGATGTTCGAAGATACTGCAGAAGCGGCGGATGAAGTTGCAGAAGAAGAAGCTGCAGCCGTACTTGCATCGGTAGAAAACGAGCCAGGTCGTACCACTGACCCTGTACGTATGTATATGCGTGAGATGGGTACAGTAGAACTTCTGACTCGTGAAGGCGAAATCAGCATCGCAAAACGCATCGAAGAAGGTATTCGTGATGTTTTGCACTCGATTGCTTACTGGCCGAATGCGGTAGAAGTTGTACTGCAAGAATACAAAGATTATGAAGCGGGCGAACGCCGTCTTGCTGATCTTTTATCAGGTTATTTAGATCCTGAATCAGATGAAGAAATTCCTGAAGTTCTAGAAGAAGAAGCGGTTCTTGCTGAAGATGAGACTGACTCGAAAAAATCGACCAAAGACGTAAAACTGGACGATGATGAAGAGGAAGAAGAAGCAGATTCTGATGATGAATCAGAAGCAGATTCTGGTCCAGATCCTGAAATTGCAAAAGCGCGTTTCACTGAACTGGAAAATGCGTGGCTGAATACCAAAGCAACTATTGAAAAACATGGTCGTGACAGCAAACAGGCTGAAGAAGCTCTTCAGGCACTTGCAACTGTGTTCATGATGTTCAAATTCACCCCGCGTCTATTTGATATCATTTCTGAAATGATTCGTGGTACACACGACCAGATTCGTGGTGCAGAACGTGAAGTGATGCGTTATGCAGTACGTCGTGGCCGTATGGACCGCACCCAGTTCCGTACCAGCTTCCCGGGTCAGGAATCGAATCCAGCCTGGTTAGATGAGCAGATTGCGAAAACACCTGCAGACCAGAAAGCTTATCTGGAAAAAGTACGTCCAGACGTATTGGCCTTCCAGCAAAAAATTGCCGATATCGAGAAAGAGCTTGGTCTTGATGTAAAAGGTATTAAAGACATTGCCAAACGTATGGCTGTCGGTGAAGCCAAAGCACGTCGTGCCAAGAAAGAAATGGTTGAAGCGAACTTACGTCTGGTCATTTCGATTGCGAAGAAATATACCAACCGTGGCTTGCAATTCCTGGATCTGATTCAGGAAGGTAACATCGGTCTGATGAAAGCCGTAGACAAGTTTGAATACCGTCGTGGTTATAAATTCTCGACTTATGCGACTTGGTGGATTCGTCAGGCGATTACTCGTTCGATCGCGGATCAGGCACGTACCATTCGTATTCCGGTACACATGATTGAAACGATCAACAAGATCAACCGTGTATCTCGTCAGCTTCTACAGGAAATGGGTCGTGAACCGACGCCTGAAGAACTGGGCGAACGTCTGGAAATGGACGAAGTTAAAGTACGTAAAGTACTGAAAATCGCCAAAGAACCAATTTCGATGGAAACACCGATCGGTGATGATGAAGATTCACATCTGGGTGACTTCATTGAAGACAGCAACATCACGTCACCAATTGATGCGGCAACGTCTGAAGGCCTGAAAGAAGCAACACGTGAAGTTCTGGAAAACCTGACTGAACGTGAAGCCAAAGTCCTAAAAATGCGTTTTGGTATCGACATGCCGACTGACCATACTTTGGAAGAGGTGGGCAAACAGTTTGACGTAACACGTGAACGTATTCGTCAGATTGAAGCGAAAGCGCTGCGTAAACTTCGCCATCCATCACGTTCAGAACACTTACGTTCATTCCTTGAGAATGATTAAAATTTGATGCTTATTCTGGAGACTTGAAATTTGATCATCAGTCTCCATTTTAAGTAGCCAAGACAAACCCAAACGCCTGCATGATTGCAGGCGTTTCAAATCAGGGGGACTACCATGTTAGACCGTACACCATCTCGTGAACTTCAAGAACATCTTTGGGTTTTCCCTATGGATTATCCGATTAAACTGATTGGCCTTGCGGGCGATGAATTGCGTCATGCTGTCATCGACATTTTTCTGAAACATTTTCCAGATTTTGAAGGTGATAGCGTCAGTATTACGCCATCACGTACTGGAAAATACCATTCCATTACCGCACAACTGCGCTTTTTGGAACTGGAACAGGTGCATGCAGTATATGCAGATTTGGCCGCTTGCCCGCTAATTAAAACAGCACTGTAATCGAAAATACAAAAGACACGCTTCCGGGCGTGTTTTTTTTATGCCTATACAGCGCTAAGATACCCATGAAATATTGCTGATCTCACCCCTATTTCATGCCGAAATCATTATAATTATGACCAGTTTTTTATAATTACCAAGGACACTTCCTGTGACTGATGTGCTGCAAAAGCCCGAGCTGATCATTCGTCAATATCACGACCTCACATCTTATGAAGATCGTTTTCTGGAAATGAAAACATTTACGGAAACCCGTGATGAACATAGCCCGGATCAATTGTGGATTTTGCAACATCAGGATGTACTGACTCAAGGTCAGGCAGGCAAACCGGAACATATTTTAATACCAAGCAATATTCCGGTGATTCAGACCGATCGTGGTGGTCAGGTGACCTGGCATGGTCCCGGTCAATTGGTGGCTTACTTCATGTTTGACTTGAATCGTCTGGGCTGGAATGTGCGCACGCTGGTGTCTTATGCTGAAAACCTGATGATTGATTTGCTAAAAAAATATGGCATTGATGCCTATGCCAAACCGGATGCACCTGGTGTATATGTGGCTGAACGTAAAATCGGCTCACTCGGTTTTAAAATTCGCAAAGGCCGTAGCTACCATGGTCTGTCCCTAAATCTGGATTGTGATCTGAGCGGATTCAACACCATCAATCCTTGTGGCTATGCAGGACTGGAAATGGTACGCATGAGTGACCTGCTCGAACAACCACCCCAGTTTAGCCAGTTGTGCACTGAAATTATTGAAACTTTGCGCCACAGCGGGTACTTTAAGCAAATAACTGTCGAGCAAAGATAAAGCCTTTGCATTTCAACCCCAAATAAATTAGAGTATTTACTCTAAACTAATAATATTGAGATAGGGATCATCACGTGATTGCGACTAAATCCGTAAAACCCGCTTTGCAGCTTGCCTATGTCAAACTCATGATGGATGTGATTGGCCGAGGTCTGGTCATGGCAAGTCAGGTGAATAAAGAAATCAAACAGGAAGTGGCCCATTTTCCAGAAAATTTTACTCTTTCCATGAAAGTTTTTCCGCATGGCCCAGCCTTTGTGGCGCGGGTCACTGAGGACAAACAACTGGAACTGGTCAAAAATCTGGAAAAAGCACCTGATTTGATCATTACCTTTAAACATCTGCACCATGCATTTTTGGTGTTTTCTTTTCAGGAAAGCACCTCACAGGCTTTTGCCAATGACCGTATGATTGCTGATAGCGATATTTCCAATGCCATTCGTCTGGTACGCTGCCTGAATAAAATGGAAGCGCTGATTTTGCCGAAAATGGTGGCACAACTGGCAGTGAAAGAATATCCAAGCAATCTGAGCCTAAAAGAAAAACTAAGCGAAGCGAGCAGTATTTATCTAAAAATCGCTCAATCCTATTTGAAACGGAGTGTATAACATGGCTAAACCTTATTATGAATTTTTCTGTCCGGTCAAAGTGATTGCCGGTCATGCCGCGTTAGAACATATTCCGTTTGAACTTGCGACTTTGGGGGCCAAACGTCCGCTCATCATTACTGACAAAGGCGTCCGTGCCAACAATTTGCTGGCACCGATTGAAGCTGCATTTGAAATGGCGGATGCTGCAATTGTAGCGATTTTTGATGACGTACCACCCGACTCTAGCTTGGGTACAGTACGCAGTGCAGCAAAACTGTATCGCGAAAATCATTGTGATGCGATCATTGCCGTGGGCGGTGGTTCAGTCATTGATACCTCTAAGGCGACCAATATTCTGGTATCCGAAGGCGGTGATGACTTGCTGAAATATTCGGGTGCACATAACCTGCCTAAACCGCTGAAACCGTTCTTTGTGATTCCAACCACGTCTGGTACAGGTTCAGAAGTGACCATGGTCGCTGTCGTGTCGGACACTGAAAAGAACGTCAAAATGCCGTTCGCCTCTTATTATCTGATGCCGCATGCTGCAATTCTGGATCCACGCATGACCCAGACCTTGCCGCCGCATTTAACCGCCATGACCGCAATGGATGCGATGACCCATGCGGTTGAAGCTTATACCTGCATGGCAGCCAATCCAATTTCGGATGCTTATGCGACTGCAGCAGTTAAGAAGATCAGTGCCCATCTATTTAATGTGCTGGACAACCCTTCCGATGCACAAGGCCGTCTGGAACTGGCACAGGCATCGACCATGGCAGGAATTGCATTTTCCAACTCGATGGTCGGCATTGTGCATTCATTGGGGCACTCATTGGGTGCAGTGGTACATCTACCGCATGGTTTATGCATGAACTTATTCCTGCCTTATGTGCTGGAATACAACAAAGAGGTCAATGGCGATAAAATCGCAGATCTGCTCCTGCCTTTGGCGGGTGCCGATATTTATGCACAAACGCCAGCGCATCTACGTGCTGACAAAACCATTGCGACGATTCTGACCATGCGTGACCGGATTTACAGTCTCACCAAATTACCACGTACATTACGTGAAACCGGCAAGATTTCTGAAGCCCAGCTCGATGAAGTGGCAGAGAAAGCCCTGAATGATGGTTCCATCATTTATAACCCGAAAGAAGCCACCCTGGAAGATTTAAAATCTATCTTAAAAAAGGCTTGGTAATTATTGAAAAATAAGCCAATATAGCCGAAATTCTAGCCTGATGTTTTTTTAAGCATCAGGCTTTTATCTTGCATAAGAAAAAATTCGATTTCTTTTTTGAATGGCACATTTTATGCAGGACAAAAGTCAAAAAAATAGCTAGCAAAAGCCGTTCTTTTCAAGTAGATTGGCGGACTTTTATAGAAAACTGTAGGGGGGATCGTTCGTCTCAAACGATCCTTATAAATATGACTGATCCTTGATCAACGATTAAGAGGATAACGCCGTTGACTAATATCTCTGGGACTCAATCGGCAGCTAAACTGCAAAAAACGCTGGGACTCTGGCACATCATTATTATTGGTTTAGCTTATATTCAACCCATGACCTTGTTTGATACATTTGGTCTGGTATCTGAAGAAAGTAACTTCCACGTTCCTACCTCTTACATTTTTGCACTGATTGCAATTTTGTTAACCTCCTTGAGCTATGGTCATATGATTCGTCGCTACCCTTCTTCGGGTTCGGCCTATACCTATGCGCAAAAATCCATCCACCCGAACGTAGGTTTCATGGTGGGTTGGTCATCCTTGCTGGATTACCTGTTATCGCCAATGGTCAATATCATTCTGGCGGTGATTTATCTGGAAGCACTTTTCCCAGACATGAACCATTGGGTTTGGGTCATTGGTTTAACCGCCTTTATGACCGCGATTAACCTTCGTGGTGCGAGATTTGTTGCCAACTTCAACAGTATGATTGTATTCGTACAATTGGGCGTCATTGCATACTTCACCTGGATGGTTTACCAACTTCTGGAAGGTGGCGTAAATGCAGACGGCACACTGGTCGATGCAAAGTACCAACTGTGGAGTTTAGAGCCATTCTGGAATGAGTTTACTTCTGTTGCTGCCCTGATTACCGGTGCAACCTTACTGTGCTTCTCATTCACAGGTTTTGACTCCTTAAGTTCTCTTGCTGAAGAAACTAAAGATACCGAAAAAACCTTACCTAAAGCGATTTTCTTGACTGCATTATTGGCAGGTATCATCTTCATCATCAGCACTTACTTCATGCAGATCTTCTTTCCGAATGATCCAAAAACTTACTTTGAAGATATCGCTGCAACACAGCCTGATATTTTACAAGCTGTCGGTGGCGTGGCGTTTAAAACAGTCGTACTTTACTTCGCAATTGTGACAGTAATGGCTTCTGGTATTTCAGCACATGCGGGTGTATCTCGTCTGATGTACGTGATGGGTCGTGATGGCGTAATCAACAAGAAGATCTTCGGTCATATTAGTCCGAAAAACTACACACCTTCATACAACATCCTGATCGCTGGTGCAGTGGCTTTAACTGCTGGCTTTATGGATCTTGATTTTGTGGTGTCATTGATCAGCTTTGGTGCCTTAACGGCATTCAGTTTCGTCAACTTGTCGGTGATTTCACGTTATGCATTACGTGATGGTCGTACCAAGAGTGCCAAAGAGATCATGAACTTTGTCGTGGTTCCTTTACTTGGCTTCATTTCAGTCTTTGCATTGTGGTTAGAAGTCGATGAAGCTTCGCTTAAATACGGTCTGATCTGGGCATTTGGCGGTATCTTGTACTTAGGTTATAAAACCAAAGGCTTCAAGCACCCTGCTCCTCAGCACAATGAATTTGATGAAAAATAATGTCGTTCTAATTCAAATAAAAAAGGCGCTTCATGCGCCTTTTTTATGTTTTTCATTTTTTGATTTAACTAACGTAGATAACAATCAAAACCCATCTGGGTATTAACCCGATTATTTTCATAACCTAGTTTTTCAATAAACAGACTGCGATTAGACAATAACTTTTGCTCTTCCGGACCTAAACGGGCTTTATTCTTGACGGCCAGTTGATACATTTCATCCACGACATCTTGAAAAATATCACAGACTTCCTCACGCTTGGCAGGCTTTAATTTACGCCCCCGCCAAGTCCATTGAAAATCATCTGAATTCAGGCTCTGCCCCCATTTTTCAATACGCGTATCTAAGCGTTTTTGCATGTTGAGCAAACCCTGCTGTATTTCCGCTTGAGTAATGGGTTGAACTTCCTTTGTTGCCGATGTGGCGGCACTGCCCTCTTCCGCACTCACGGAAGCCGCAATAGATCCAAGGCAACATGCGATGATAAGTTTTAATAGAGGCTTCAAGGCTGCACCTTTTGTTATATTTGATGAAGTTATAAACTCAAGCATACAATGAAGTGAAAAGCAGTTTATCTATTTGTTACACAAAATAAAAAAGCCACCCAAAGGCAGCTTTTAGAATTACTACAAATATCAGCTTAAAGCGTTTTAAAACCCTGCTGACGCCAAGCTTCATACACAATCACTGCTGTGGCATTCGATAGGTTCAAACTTCGGGAGTTCTCTGCCATCGGTAAACGAATCCAGTGCTTTTGCGGAAACATTAGACGAACATGTTCAGGCAGACCACGAGTTTCCGGCCCCATTAACAAGGCCACAGGACGGTTTAAATCCGAAGTATGCGGTGTTTCAGAACCTTTGGTGGTCAATGGATAGATTGCATCCAGACCAATGCCTTTACTTGCCAGATCAGCCAGACAGTCTTCGATATTTTCCCAAATCTGCATATTGGCATATTCGTGATAATCCAGACCGGCACGTTTCAGCTTTTTGTCATCCAGCTCAAAACCCAGCGGCTTGACCAGATGCAACTGTGCTCCGGTATTCGCACATAGACGAATGATATTGCCTGTATTTGCAGGAATTTCAGGCTCATATAAAACAACGTGGATCACAGCTTACTCACTCAATATATTTAATTCAGACAGGACATTCGTCTTGCGCTCGGGCAAAGCAATGCTTTGCTTATCCTCTTACTTCAGGCACAGCCTTCGTCTTGCGCTCGGGCAAAGAGTGCTTTGCTTATCCTCTTACTTCAGGCACAGCCTTCGTCTTGCGCTCGGGCAAAGAGTGCTTTGCTTATCCTCTTACTTCAGGCACAGCCT
>NZ_JAMXXO010000026.1:0-32690 GCF_024129115.1 Acinetobacter lwoffii | reverse complement strand
TGAATGATTACGACGTTTTCTTCGTGTCATGGTTGACTCCAAAAACAAGCATTTCCCATGCTTATTGGGGAGTAGATTATCACTTATAGGCGTGGTCTAAAATCCTAGAACCACATCAATAGGCTTTGGTAGCAGGTATTTGGACCACAGGCTGAGCTCGAAGGCCCGATAGGACAGCAACAACATACAATCCACGTAAAAAATCACAAAATCTTCATCTTCGTTTTATTAAGATGAGTCTGGTCAACTTGATCTGACCCAGATACAGAGAGATAGCGTTAAATTTTATCGCTCAATTTTTATTTTAAAAATGAAAGTAAGCAGAGGTATGTGGTGCGTAAAGTAATTGAATATGCGGGAGCAGATCTGTCAAGGATCATTGAAATGGCCTGGGAAGATCGCACCCCATTTGAAGCCATCCAGCGTGAGTTTGGCTTAAATGAAACTGCAGTGATTCGCTTGATGCGGAAAAATATGAAAGCATCGAGTTTTAAAATGTGGCGTGAACGAGTCACCGGCCGAAAAACTAAACATCTGCAACTGCGTTCACCCGATGTGATACGGGCCTATTGTTCACGGCAATACAAGCGTTTCTAAGCGTTTGATTTTGACCGCCGTCTAGACTCACGTTTACATCGTTCAGAACAGTATCTGACTTCCTCCCAGCAGCGTTGCCATTTCTTGCGCCAAGTAAAAGGGCGCAAGCAGTGAATACAGGTTTTTTCAGGGAGATGCTGTTTTTTCATGGTTTATAACTCATCGATCTGGCTAAGAAGCTGTTGGGCATGGCTGATGATCTGCGGCCGATCTTGAAGTTTATCTAGCTGGCGATAGATCATGCCCATACGTGGATGATTACGGAATGTCGCTTCATACCGGATCATGAAATACCAGTACAGGCTATTGAATGGACAGCTGTCCGGCTCGGTGCGGGTTTTGACACTGTAGCTACAGTGCTTGCAGTAATCCGACATCTTATGGATGTAATTGCCCGAAGCGGCATAAGGCTTGCTAGCCATCAAGCCGCCATCGGCATGCATCACCATGCCCAACGTATTCGGCAATTCTACCCATGCATAGGCATCGGCATACACCGCCAAGTACCATTCACTGATCTGATGGGGATCAACACCGCTCAATAAGGCAAAATTGCCAGTCACCATCAGACGCTGGATATGATGTGCATAGGCATGCTGAAAGGTATTGCGGAAACACTGCGTCATACAGTTCATCCGTGTACGGCCGGTCCAGTAAAATTGCGGCAGCGGTGCTGAGTGCTGCAGCACGTTGCGGCTGGCGTATTCGGGCATGTTCAGCCAGTAAATCCCGCGGACATATTCGCGCCAGCCCAGAATCTGCCGAATAAACCCTTCCACGGCATTCAGTGGCGCATGACCAGCATGGTAAGCCGCTTCTGCGGCATCACAGACTTCTCGGGGCAGCAATAGGCCGCAGTTCAGATAAGGCGAGAGCAGGCTGTGAAACAGCGTGTCTGCACCCTGAACCATGGCATCCTGATAATCGCCAAAGTGCGGCAAACTGTGGTCAATAAAATGCTGCAGCGCGCGCAGCGCATCATTGCGCGTGGTGGCCCAGCGGAAACTTGCAAGGTTTCCGGGATGCCGGGAAAATTCACGTTTAACCAGTTGCAGTACATCCAGATCAATCTGATCGTGCTCAAAGCAGAGGGGTTCAGGCAAAGGGGGATTACCTGACCAGGCCTTACGGTTGGCACTGTCATAGTTCCATTGCTGTCCTACGGGCTGCTGTCCCTGCATCAAATAGCCGGTCTGCCTGCGCATTTCCCGGTAAAAATATTCCATGCGCAACGTCTGATAGCGGCTGGCCCAGTGCCGGAACTGCTCCGGGCTACAGAAAAAACGCTCGTCATCCAGACACTGGACTGGCACTTGCAGCTGCTGGCTCCAGTGCTGTTCAATCTGCTGCTGCAGGCGGTATTCCCCGCAGTGAGTCATCACCAGTTCTGTGACGGGGAACAGCTGTCGCTGTGCCTGTACGAAATCCAGCAGGCTGCGAATCGGACTGCCGGATTGAAAGGTGTGGTAACGTACACGCCAGCCCTGAGCTTTAAGCGCTTTGGCAAAATGCCGCATCGCGCTAAAAATCAGGGCAATTTTCTGCTGATGATAAGCGACATAAGTGGCTTCCTCAACAACTTCGGCCATCAGGATCACGTCCCGGGTACGGTCCAGCGATTTAAACGTAGCAAGCTGATGATGTAGCTGGTCACCCAGAATTAAACCGAAACGCATAGCCATTCCAGACCCGATGAAAGATAGCCTAGTGTAAAGCCAGCCAGTTCAATTTTTTGTGAAAATAAAGATCAGCCCGCATGTTCAGTCAATTCAGCTCGACCAGATGATCTGCTGACATTGCACAGAAATCATAATTGCTACAATAACAGACTGTTCATCTCTATAATGCTACAGCCAGTTGATGAAACTCGCTTCGCATTATTCCTGAAGGCATAATTAGTGTGAAAATTATGTGATTTTAATCAAAAAGATACAAATTATTATGGTTGTAATTCAGGCAGCGTGCGCCTAGTATGTTCCATGAAGTTACTCCATGTAAGCTTCCTTAGTTTTGTCCCATACACCCCTCTGTATGGGATTTTTTTTAATCCGGGGATTGTCATGAGCATGCATTCAAAAGCGTATATTTTTAGACAGCAGCAATTGCTGGTGGATGATCATTTCCAGTTGCCGCAGGTGGAAAGACTGCAGCACGACCTGAACCTGTCGGAAAATGGCCAGGTCATTGCACGCGATCTAAAAGAAGATGAAATAGTGCCCGAAGGTTATCAACTGGTCCCGATCCGGCAACTGGTACAGGTCTGGAGCAGGCCGCAGTTTGAACAGGCCAGCCGTGCGGTACAGTTACTGGAATGGCGCCGTAATCACCGCTTTTGCAGTAAATGCGGCCATGCTACCCAGCAGCACGCCAGCCAGTATGCCATGGTCTGTCCATCCTGTGGCTATAACCAGTATCCGCGGGTGAATCCTTGCGTGATTACCATCATCACCCGGGGTACAGATGAAATTCTGCTGGCGAAAAATGCCCGCAATAAAACCCAGATGTACAGCCTGATTGCTGGATTTGTTGAAGTCGGCGAAACCTTGGAGGAGGCAGTACGCCGTGAGACGCAGGAAGAAGTCGGGCTGCAGATCAAGAATATTCAATATCTGGCCAGCCAGCCGTGGCCGTTTCCCAGCAACCTGATGATGGCCTTCAGGGCAGAGTATCACTCGGGTGAGATTCAGATTCAGGAAGATGAACTGAGCGACGCGCAATTTTTCAAGTTTGATCAGTTACCTGAGATTCCCTTCAAGGGCAGTATCGCTTATGCCATGATTGAGCATGTGATGCATGGTACCCCTGTGGCAGATGACAGCAAAGAATGGCTTTAACCCGGAAAACAGCCTAGAGCTTTTTCGGCAGCAGGCCTGCTAAATCACATCATTTTGTCTTCACGCTTTGTTCACATCCACCTGGGTTATCTTAGTCCTGAAATCATTTAAGGCTTAAAAATGAATATTCTATTCAAGTCAGTTTTTGCGGTTACGGCACTGACCCTCATGAGCTTAAGCATGCTGACTCGAGCGGAAACAGTTGCGCCTCAGGCAGTCGATCAGGTGGATATCCAACAGTATGCAGGCAAGTGGTATGAAATTGCGCATTTACCGATGTATTTTCAGCGTAAATGTGTGTCGGATATTTCGGCACAATACACTGTCAAGGCCGATCGGACCATACGTGTCCTAAATAGCTGCCGGATTGAAAATGGTGAAATGATCAGCTCTGAAGGGGTCGCCTATCCGCAAAATCAGGGCAATAGCAAACTCAAGGTCAGCTTTTTGCCGCCAGGTTTAAGGTGGATCCCCTTCACCAAAGGTCATTACTGGATATTAAGAGTGGATCCGGAATATAAAGTCGCACTGGTCGGTGGACCGAGTAATAAATACCTGTGGATTTTATCGCGTGAACCGCAACTGGACGAAGCAACCTATCAGTCCTATCTGGAGACTGCGAAACACTATGGTTACGACATCACAAAGTTAATCAAATTTCCCCATTAATCTGCTACCCTTTTGCCGAACTGCCAAATCTCTCTACAGTTCGGCTTTTTTTTCACTTCACATAAAATTCATATCTGACTGATTACACTCATCAAATGAAATAAAGACAGTTGCTTGAAATAGGATGAGTCCATGTTGAAAAGTCTGATGCAATGGATAGATAGCTGGTCTATATCGACACCAACCGAAACACTGACTGCTGAAAATAGCAAGATTCGGTGGATCCGTATTTTGCCCTTTATTCTGCTGCATCTGGCCTGTTTCGCTGTGTTCTGGGTCGGGGTATCCTGGTTTGCGCTTGGTTTTATGCTCGCGTTCTACTTGATCCGCATGTTTTCCATCACGGCTTTTTTTCATCGCTATCTGTCGCATAAAACTTTTCAGACCTCCCGCCCGGTACAGTTCCTGTTTGTGCTGATTGGCACCATGAGTGCACAGCGTGGTCCGCTATGGTGGGCGGCGCATCACCGTTATCACCACCGCTATACCGATACCTTGCAAGATCCGCATTCCTCCACGCATGGTTTTTGGTACAGCCATGTTGGCTGGTTTCTGAATGAATATAATTTTGCTACGCGTAAAGAAGTGATCAAGGACTGGCTGAAATATCCGGAACTTATCTGGCTAGATCGTTTCAGTTTAATTGTGGTACTGCTGACCGCGGGTGGAATTTATGCACTCGGGTACTGGCTGGCCATCACCTGGCCGCAACTCGGTACGTCCGGCCTGCAATTGCTGGTCTGGGGCTTTGTCGTGTCTACCGTGTTACTGATCCATGCCACCTTGTGTATCAATTCACTGGCGCATCATTATGGCAGCCGGGATTTTGACACGGATGATCACAGCCGCAACAACTTATTCCTGTCCATCATTACTTTGGGCGAAGGCTGGCATAACAACCACCATTATTATGCTGGAAGTACCCGGCAGGGCTTTTACTGGTGGCAGATTGATGTGACTTATTACCTACTAAAACTCATGTCCTGATTCGGAATGGTCTGGGGAATCAAGCCCATTCCGGCACGGGTCTATGAAGTCAGTAAAATAGCTCAGGCTCGAAAACAGAAAAAAGCCGCTACGGCAGGCACTCAAAAAATTCAATCGAAGGAATCACCATGAAAATTGCAATTATTGGTTCAGGTATTTCCGGTCTGTATGCTGCCTGGAAACTCAGCAAAGTGCATGAAGTCACAGTCTTCGAAAAGAATAATTACTTCGGCGGTCATACCGATACCCATCAGCTGAATATAGACGGTGAACAGGTCGCGGTGGATAGCGGCTTTATTGTGTTCAATGAGCATAACTATCCGCTGTTCTGTGCAATGCTGAAAGAACTTGGGATTCAATCACAAAGCAGTGACATGGGCTTTTCGGTGAATAATCAGGTCAGCGGCTTGCAGTACAATCCGTCAAAAAAATTCTCGCTGTTGTTCCGACCGCAAAACTTTTTTAACGCAGATTTTCGCGCGATGTTGTCGGATCTTTTCCGTTTCTATGCGGCGAATAAAGATCTGGATGTGGAGCAGGTCGATGCACAGCTCAGTATTGATGAGTATTTAAATCAACATGGCTATTCCGAAGCTTTCCGCCAGGAACATCTCTATCCGATGTGTGGGGCGCTGTGGTCCTGTCCGGTGGAACAAGCCGGACAGATTCCCTATAAATTTGTGGTCAGCTTTTTCCAGCACCATCGCATGTTGCAACTGAAAGACCGGCCCTTATGGCTTACAGTCAAGGGTGGATCGGCTCGCTACGTTCGTGCGATTCAGTCCCAGGCCAATATTACTTTCCGCAAAACTGCTGTGCATCAGGTATCCCGTAGTGCCAATGATGTACTGGTTGAAACAGCACAGGGCAGTGAGCGTTTTGACTGGGTGATCTTTGCTAGTCATGCTGACGACAGCCTGAAATTACTTAAAGACCCGACAGTGCAGGAGCTGGACGTGCTGGGCAAGTTCCGCTATCAGGCTAACCGCATGGTGGTGCATTCTGATACCCGCCTCATGCCCAAATCCCGTCGTCAATGGGCCAGCTGGCATGTGCATGTCACCCCAAGTCAGGCAGCTGAACAGACGCCATTCCAGCACAGCGGTATGCACTATGGTTTCAGTTACTGGATGAACCAGTTGCAAAACCTGCAATGCAAGACTCAGGTTCTTGCCACCCTGAATCCTAACTTTGCCTTGGATCCTAAAAAGGTCTGGGTCGAACGGCATTACCGTCATCCGGTGTTTGATGCCTCCGCGATTGAAGCACAAGAACGCTGGGCCGAGATCAATAGCCAGAACCGCACCTCATACTGTGGCGCTTACTGGGGCTGGGGCTTTCATGAAGATGGTGCCCGTAGCGCTGCGTGGGTGGTCGATCAGCTCTTAAAACAGACCGAGCAGGCCGCCTAGGAGGATATGATGCAAATGTTTCCACTGGCGATTGCCTCTGCGGAAATCCGGCATCGCCGTTTCTTGCCTAAAGCGCATGCTTTTAAGACCCGGCTGACCTATCTATACTTTGATCCGGATCAGCTCTCAAGCTTTACCCAAAAATCCTGGCTCTGGTCTTGCAATCGCTGGAATTTCCTCACTCTGGACGAACGTGATTTTCTGACCATGGAATGTGGTTCGATTCGGCAGAAGGTCGCACGTCTGCTGATCAAGCGGGAAAACTACCTGTTAGCGCATGCCGCATCCATCCGGGTCTTGGCTCTGCCGCGTACACTCGGCTTTCGCTTTAATTCTGTGGTGTTTTATCTGGTCTTTGATGCCACCGACCAGCTGATCTTTGTCCTCAGTGAAATTACCAATACACCGTGGAATGAACGTCAGGTCTATATTCACGACTGTCGGCACAATGCAACTGAATATGCACCGTACCAGAGTCACCAGTTTGACTTCAAGAAGGCCTTTCATGTGTCGCCATTCATGCCGATGGCGCTGGATTACCGCTGGCGCTTCAGCTTTTCCGATCAAAACAATGTGATTCATATGCAGCTGTTTCAGCAAGGAATCTTGCAATTTGATGCCACCATGCAATTTTCGTTGCAAGCCATCACAGTTCCTTCACAACAGCATCGCTATGCTGTGCTGAAAGTTCTTGAGCCCTTCAGGATGGTCGGTGGAATTTATCTGCATGCCTTTCGCTTGTGGAAGAAGAAAATTCCATTTTACCGACATCCTAAAAAAGAAAAAGGAAACACATTGCGATGAAAACACTGTTTATGGGAGAAGAAAGCACAATGCCGGTGGTACTGCGCCATCTGCTGAAATTACGTCATGGTCAGCTGATTTTTAAAGGCGCCTGGAACGGGATTGTGGGAGAGAGCAGTGATTTGTATGCCGTGATTCAGGTGCATGATGCTAGGCTGATGGATCTGCTGTTCCGTAATGGCGTACTCGGTGCTGCTGAAGGTTTTATTCGCGACTACTGGAGCAGTGAAGATCTGGTCAATGTGATTCGCATTCTGGCGCGTAACCGTGATGTGCTGGACCGGATGAACCAGAATGCGCTGGCCAAGGCCAGTCAGTTCCTGTTAAAGACCTGGTACAAATCCCGCAAAAACTCAATTGATGGCAGCCGTAAAAATATTGCCGAGCATTATGACCTGAGCAATGACTTTTTCAAGCTGTTCCTAGATAGCAGCATGATGTATTCCAGTGCGGTATTTAAAGAACCGGGCATGAGTCTGGAACAGGCCTCCGATTATAAAAAAGAACTGATTTGCCAGAAACTGCAGCTGAAACCGATGGATCATTTAGTTGAGATTGGCAGCGGATGGGGTGGTTTTGCCATTTACGCAGCACTGCATTATGGCTGTAAGGTAACCACCATTACCATCTCCCAAGCACAATATGATGAAGCGGTCGCGCGAATAGAGGCAGCCGGACTATCCCATCGCGTGGATGTCCAGCTGAAAGACTACCGTCTGTTGGAAGGCAAATATGACAAGCTGGTGTCGATTGAAATGATCGAGGCTGTAGGTGAGCAGTATTTACCGATATATTTCAACAAATGCCGTGAATTGCTGAAATCGAATGGTCTGGCACTGATTCAGGCCATCACCATTGAAGATGCCCGCTATGCCAAAGCCCTGAATACCGTGGACTATATCAAGCGTTACATTTTCCCGGGCAGTTTTATTCCTTGCATCAGTGTCATGACCCAAGCAGCTTCCGAGCAAAAACTGCGTCTCAAGCATCTGGAAGATATCGGCCAGAGTTATGCCCAAACCTTGCACTGCTGGCGCCAACGTTTTCTGGAGCAACGTGATCAGGTAATGGGGCTTGGTTTTGATGAGTCCTTTATCCGTATGTGGGATTTTTATCTGTGCTATTGCGAAGGTGGTTTCCGCGAAGGCGTAATCAGTGATGTGCATCTGTTATTCGAAGCCAGTGCTTACTAAGCCAAGATAAAACAGGAGGGCTGTTATGCTGCTGAATTTACTGGTGCTGAATGTCTTTATCATGTTCTGTAGCTGGCTGCTAGTGACCTATAACCAGCGTGCCGGACTGGTGGATGTGGCCTGGAGTTTCTGTATTGCACTCAATGTCATCATCCCTGCTTGGGTCATGGAAACTGCACCGCTGCTGATCCGGGTATTTCTGGGCGTGTTCAGCGGAATCTGGTTCTTACGCCTGACCTGGCATCTGCTGCGCCGTTATGCCAGTGAAACTGCAGAAGATACCCGCTATGCCAATATGCGCAGGGCCATGGGAGATTATCAGCATCTCGGTTTTCTGGCCTTTTTTATGTTTCAGGCCGGGCTGGTGGCACTGTTTTCCTATCCGATGCTGGAGTTGCTTAATATTCCGGTCCAGCAGTGGAATGACTGGACCCCCTATACCGTACTGGTGGCAGGCATGATCATGCTGCTGGCGCTGATCGGGGAGAGTACTTCCGACCAGCAGCTCTACCGCTTCAAGCTGGATCCCCAGAATAAGGGCAAAACCCTGGATCGGGGCTTATGGAAATACTCACGTCATCCGAACTATTTTTTTGAATGGTTACACTGGTTTGCCTATCCGGTTCTCGGTCTAGCGGCAGGAGTCTATGAACTGTGGCTCTATCCGCTGCTGATGTGGTTGTTTCTGTACTACATTACCGGCATTCCGTTTAGTGAACAACAGGCACTGGCCCATCGCGGCGAAAATTACAAAGCTTATCAACGACGAACTTCAATGTTTATTCCGTGGCCACCCAAAGAGTAGGTAAATACATGGACTTTATGATTCAACAATCTTTAAAACTGGTTGAAAAGGGTAAATTGCCCGATGCCGTGATTCGCGCAGGCATTCGCACTTTAAGCAAAAAACGTCTGGCACAGGAAGGGCGCTTTGACCCGGCACTGGCGGCACAGCGTTATATGGATGTGCTGCATATGCTGAAAAACAGCGCAATTGCCATCGAGACCGACAAAGCCAATGAACAGCACTATGAACTGCCCACCGCATTTTTTCAGGCGGTGCTAGGCAAGCGGCTGAAATACAGCGCCAGCCTGTTTGAACATGACCATACCACACTGGATCAGGCGGAAGAAGCCGCACTGGCCAGCTATTGCCAGCGTGCGCAACTACAGGACGGGCAGGATATTCTGGAAATTGGCTGTGGCTGGGGCTCACTCAGTCTGTATATGGCCGAGCATTATCCTAACGCCCGGATTACCGTAGTGTCGAACTCCTCAACCCAGCGCCAGTATATTCAGGAACAGGCCCGTCTAAAAAAACTGCAGAACCTGACAGTGGTCACCTGTGATGTCAATGTACTGCAACTGGAACCGGCTGCTTTTGACCGTGTGGTTTCGGTGGAAATGTTTGAGCATGTGCGCAACTACCAGAAACTGTTTGAAAATATCAGCAGCTGGCTGAAAGACGATGGCTTGCTCTGGTGCCATATTTTCTGTCACCGTTTCCTGCATTATCCATTTGAAGTTAAAAATGAATTTGACTGGATGTCGAAATATTTCTTTAGTGGCGGTCTGATGCCGGCAGCTTCAACTTTCCTGCATTTCCAGCAGCATTTGCAGCTGGAACAGCACTGGCAATGGGCCGGCACCCAATATGAACGCACCGCAAATGCCTGGCTGGAGAATATGGACCAAAAGCAGGCCGAGCTGCAGCCCCTGTTTGAACAGACCTATGGCGCAGATGCTACCATCTGGTGGCAACGTTGGCGGATTTTCTTTATGGCCTGTGCCGAATTATTCGGTTATGACCATGGACACGAGTGGGTGATCGGCCACTTTCTGTTTAAAAAGAAAGCCGTATAATTAAACGCTGAATCGGATGCGCCAACGGGGAATTGATCAATGTTAAAGCTGTTTAGGGACAAACGCGATCATCCTCTGGGTGAGGTGTTTAACCGCTACTACTGGCTGCAAATCGGATTCATTGCCTTGTCGGTGGTGATTGGCATTGCCTGTAGTGCCTGGGTGATTAAAGGCTTTTTGCTGCGCACCGCCTTGGAACAGGAAATGTCACACTACTGGCAGCGGCTGGAACGCAATCCGGCCGCCGAACTTCCTGACACCAAAAACCTGTATGGTTATCGCTGGTATGATACCCCTCCTGTGCAGTTTCAGCACATGCAGTTCGAGCAGGGCGTCAATCGGCATTTTGTCGATGGTAAAGAGCGCATGACCGTCTACGGTGAAAAAAATCGGCAGCATGTGCTGCTGGTCTTTGGCGAAAGTAACGTCAACAAACTGGTCTGGCTGTTTGGTCTGGCACCACTGATGGTCAGTTTGTTCGTGCTGTACAGCGTATTGTGGTGGTGGAACCGTCGCGCCAGACGTTATTTTTCTCCGATTACCCGGTTGGCCAATGCGCTGGAACATATCGACTGGGAACATCAGAAAAATCAGGCTTCACCTTTTCAGGACATTCGCACTGATTCCAATCTGGAAGCTGAATACCTGAAGCAGGCATTAGAAAAATACCATCAGGTCTTGAGTGCATTTATTCAGCGTGAACGTGAGTTTACCGGTGATGTCAGTCATGAACTGCGCACCCCATTGACGATTTTAAAAGGCAATGTGCAACTGTGTCAGGCACGCTATGGTAACAACAAATCCTTTACCCGCCTTCACAACACTATTGAAGACATGCAGCTGCTGGTCGATACCTTACTGGCCATCGCCCGAAATACCACCAACACCCTGATAGCCGAGCCCACTATGCTGTCAGAATGTCTGGAGAATCTGGTACAGGATCTGGACAGTGTCAGCCACAACAAAGGCATGCAGATCGACCTACAAAAAGACCTGGATGAACAGCCGCGTAAAATGTACCCATCAATGACCAAAATGGTGTTTGGCAATATCCTGCGCAATGCACTGAATTATTCGCAAGGCACGGAAATTGATGTCATTCTGCAAAAAAATAAAGTGCTGATTGCTGACAATGGAGTGGGTATTCCCTTACCGAATAACTCCAAAGTTCAGGAACTGTCCGACCAGCAACTACAACTAGAAATCAAAGGGCACGGCATTGGTCTGCAACTGGTACAGAAACTGTGCAAGCAGCTGGGCTGGCGGGTGGAACTGTTTGACCGGCAATATTATCTTAGCACCCATCAGGATGTTGATCTGACAATGACCACCGGACTGATTGTAGTGGTGTATTTAAACGAGGTTTTCGCCTGAAAAGCTTAGGCTTCTAAAGCAATCTTTAAACCGACACCGGAGATGGTATGAATCAGTTTCTGCTCAAAAGGCTTGTCAACCATTTTACGCAGATTATAGATATGACTGCGCAGGGCATCGCTTTCCGGTTCTGCATCTCCCCAAAGCTCCATCATGATTTCCTGTTTGGTTAGGACCTTAGGTGAATGACGCATTAACAATTTCAGGAGTTTGAACTGGATAGGGGGTAATTCAATGGTCTGGCCGGCTCGCGTCAGTTGCTGTCTGGCCGGGTCCAAAATCAGATCATGAATCTGTAGCCGGCCACTGGATACCTCACCTAAAGAACGTTTAATCAGAGCTTTGACCCGAACCACCAGCTCGTTAAAATCAAAGGGCTTAACCAGATAATCATCCGTGCCGGAATTAAAACCTTTGAGTTTGTCATCCAGCGTATCGCGCGCCGTCAACATCAGTACGGGTAAATCCAACCCTTCCTCATGACGCAGCCATTCACACAGTTCATAACCTGAACCATCAGGTAAATTAATGTCTAGAAGCAAAATATGATAGCGCTGCTGTTTCAGTAGCTGGCGTGCAGCGTTCAGATTGCGGGCATGATCCACTACAAAATCATGTTCTTCCAGAAACTCGCATAAGGTACAGGCCAGTTCATAATGGTCTTCGACCATCAGGATAAAATGTTTCGACATAGCGGCAGAGACTAATTCAATAATTGCTGTTTTAATTTAGCACTAAATGGCTGCGAACCCAGCCAGATATTAAAATATTGTTGTGCTAGAGGATGCTGAAGATTGCCTAGTACCTGCTGATTCAGCATCAAGGTCAGGGTGTGTGTCTCGGCTTGATAGCTTAAGCGATAGAGATCACCCGGTTTTACCGGCTTATAAAGCTGAGTAATTCTATCTAATACTATTAAGTGTTTAGACTCTCGCTCATTACGCTTCAGAAAATGGGTCGCTGCACGCTTGAAAGCCCATTCCGGAATATTCTGTGTATAGGAAAAATCAATCTGCATATTCTGGCCTTGCCAGGGTTTTGTACAGTTCTGAGCATAATAACGGGCGACGCCAACCTGTTTCTGAGCCACCAAAAGTGGACCACGACCACACTGATTCATATTCTGGGCATGTGACCATGAACTGAAACTGCAGAGCATCAGTAGTCCCGTACTTAATACTACTTTTTGAATGGCAGTACCCATGAATAGGCTCCTCCAACATAAGGTAAAGAACGATACAGGCCATTGGCCGGATCCCAGAAATCCTGCTGGAAAATAATCTTATTGTCTCTGTTGACTTTGATTTCACTGATCCCAAAAGAATCCATAGTTCGAGTCGTGCCAAACATTTTAAAGTCATAGGTCATATGCCAGTGCACGTAGGCAGAGTCTTGGTAATAGGAGGTATTTAATAGTTTGACATTCACGTTACTGACACGCTTGTTCATCCCTTGAAAATGTTGGAGTAGATTTTGACGTGATGAAAATTGGGATAAGGTATCGTTAATAAATAACTGATCGGCATAGAGTGATCCGGCTCGTTCAATAAATGCAGGTGTACCCAAAGTATTAAATGCTGAGGTAAAGCGTATGCCGATGTCTTGGGCTTTAGCCTGATCCAGCGCAGTTCCCTGAATTTGGTTTCTGGATTTTGCATAATCACTTGAATAGCTAGGAATACTTTTACATCCAGCTAAAACTAGTAGCGGTAAGGACAAGGTAGCTAGCAGTATTTTTTTGACATGTTTCATATTGGCTATCCGTATTAGGTCTATGCTGATACTTTAGGCCGAAAGTCGTGAACAGAATGTGAAGAGGATGAAAGGCTGTTAAATGAGCAGTAAACAGAAGCTCTTTAATGATGGAGTAACGTGTATATCCTCAGTCCTGTCTAAGCCTTTTTTGACATTCCCCAACTTTTCGCAGAAAGCAGAAATTCATAATTTAAAGCCACGAGAATGCTTTGCATATTGAAGCTATTCCGGTCTTCGGGTAACTGTAATAGAAGTGGTAAACGTGTCACCCCATTTTCACCATTGGCAAAAGCATAATGGCGCACTTTAGCGTCAATCACCGGAATTAAATTCTTGGCTTCCAGATACACACTTTCCTGAGTGGCCTGCTTTTGCATGGCAATCATTCTGAGATAGCAATGATCGCGAACCTCAGTCAGATTCTTTTTGAGTTCATTGATCTTTAATTCATGATTTTCAGGTTTTTTAAACAGCCGTTTAAGAAAACCGCGATTTTCGGTATTTTGTATTTCACGTTCTAACTGGCGTATTTGCTGCTGGATCTGGCGAGTTTGTTCAAGCGTGTCATTCAGAAGCTCTCTAATTTCCTGGGTAGGTGCTGAAACGGCCAGCACCTGTTGCTGATAGTGAAACTCATCATGAAAAATCACAAAGATTTGGGTGCGACGTTGTTCCAGTAATTTTAAATAGGCAATTAAGCGATATTTGAACAGACGCGCATGCGGATTAAACTGCAGCATCGGTTGCTGCGATAAAATTTCCAGCTGATGCAGAAACTCATTGATTAATCTTAAAATATTTAAATAGCAATATTCTAGTTCATCAGTATGCTGCACGCTGTTTTTCAAGCCTTTGAGAAAAGGTTCGAGAATATTTAAGGATAAATCTTTCTCCAAAATTTCCAGATGTTCTTTCACCAGATGATCGATGGCAAAACTTTGGATATTTAAAATTTCTTTTAAACTTGGGATGAGATTCTGCTGATTATATTGATGCAGCGATTCAACCAGTTCCACAATATGTGGATTCATTTTACGTTGAATACCAATAATTCGTGTCATCAGCTGTTTAAAATTTTCAACATAATCTGCTTGATCCAATTGTTCCGGGTCAAGCACCAAACCACTGATATAGAACCGATCTTCTTTACCAAAGCTTTCTTCAGTTAAAAAGCGACGAATGGAATAGGCAGATACTAAACTGTTATAAGAACTGTTCAGGACAAAGTAATATTGAAAGGTTTCAATAATTTCAAAGTCACGAACCTGTTGCTGCGGAATAAAATAATCCTGAAAAATCGCCAGTTCCTGTTCGGCATATTCACTCGGCAAAATATGGGCAAACCAGCTGCCCAGAATTTCACTTTTCATGAAAACTTCAAAGATAAACGTTCGGACTTGTTCAAGATCCAAATGCCGCTGATTGGCAGAAATAGAAAAATCTAATTCTCGAATGATCAATGCAGCATCGTAGAGAAAAGCTTTTTTGATCAGTTGTTGTGCCTGAATATCGGCGGGATTGTCAAGATCGATTTGATTAATTTCACGGACAATGCTTTCCAGGTAGTCTGCAACCTGAAAGTCACTTTGATAGCCTTGCAGAAAGCTGAAAGTGCTATTGATGCGCTGTACAAGTTGTACGAGTTCAGGATTTTGCGTATTGAGCTGCAGATCTTTCAGGCGGGTATGGCCGGTAAACTCAAAGGCTTTGGTCAGGTAGTTCCACGAGATATTCTTGGGTTTTAGGTACTGATCTTCTATTTTTTGATGTAGCGCTTGCGGTGTTGCAGAGAGGATCGACAGTAGTTGTTGTTGCCAATGCTTATCAAGAATAGGGTCAATTTGTTTTAATTGTACCCGCAGCTGATAAGGAATGTATGTTTGCATGGGAATCCAAATCCATTTGTAGTGAATTCAATGTTTTAAGGAAGTAAAATAATGTGACTTATATCACAAAAACAAAGATTTTCTAGCTTTTCTCCATGAAAAAATGATAGCAGGGTATTTTTTATTCGATAAAAGATCATCAGGCATCTTTAGCAGTCCAATTGACATACTCCCACCACTTTCGTTTTACCTCAAGTGAGGGATTCTAAAAGCAAAAGCTCTTAGGTGACTTCCTCACGGATTTCACTTGCTTTCTGCTTCACAGGGCGACCTTTACCGCATCGGCCCTCCACAGACAAAACGGCATATCCTGCCGCTAAAATGTTGCGAGAAGCGTTAATATCCGCATTCTCGCTAAAGGCACATTCAACACACTCAAATTTAGATTGAGTTTGTCTATTCTCTTTCGCTACATGACCGCATGAGCTACAAGTTTGACTTGTATATCTAGGGTCAACTTTAACGAGTAAACCACCTCGCCAGAGCCTGTAAATAATTTTGTGTAATTGCTTTTCATAAATTTAAAGGTGATTGTTTAAGCGGTCACCGAATTCAATAATAAAGCGGCTCATGGCTAAACGCCAAGAGCCGCACTGCTGCGCAAGATAGGCATATTCTACTTTTTATAGTCAAACTACTTTATTATTCATACAGGATTCGAAAAAAACTCGAAATAACTCATCGACTGAGTCGATCAACCATTCTTTACGTTTAACCCATGCCCACATCTGTTCTATAGGATTTAAATCAGGGCTGTATGCAGGAAGCCAAAGAATTTTATGCCCTTGTTGTTCCAATAACTCCTGAATATCTGCTCTTTTATGAAATGCTGCATTATCCATAACCACTACACTATTTTCAGGTAATGCTGGTATGAGGAATTGCTCAATCCAAAAATGAAAAACATCTGAATTGATTTTACAGTCAAATAAACCGACTGAAAATAAATACCCTTTATGGATTGCTCCAATGGCATTGGTCTGATTCTTTAATTGCCAATTATATTGCCCTAAACAGGGTACTCCTTTTCGTGAGTAGCCATGAGCTCTGTAATCATGTGACTTAAAACTACTTTCATCCAGATAAATAATCGGGTGGTTTTTTTCTAGTTCATTCACTTGCTGAATAAATTTATCCCTAAGAGCCTATCCAGTATTAATTTCATTCTTTTTTCGCAATTGAAAAAATAATTTGTTAAATTTCCCCCATGAGAAAACCATATCCCAGCGACATTAGTCGAGAAGCCTTTAAAGAAATTGAACCGTTACTATTGAGCGGAAGAAAACAAACACGTCCAAGAGTCGTTGATGTCTATGAGGTGTTTTGCGCCTTGCTCTATATTCTAAAAAGTGGATGCCAATGGAGTATGCTTCCTCGAGACTTTCCACCTAAAAGCACTGTGCATTATTACTTCTCGATTTGGAATAAAAAACCATCAGAAACTGAACCTAGCATACTTGAGCAAGCTTTAAAAAAATGTGGTTGGCGAGGCCCGTATCAACAATGGACGGAAAGAACAAACGAGCTTTATCATCATTGATTCACAAAGTGTAAAAAACACAGATACTGCACGTGATAAAGGCTATGACGCTGGTAAAAAAGTTTCAGGGATTAAAAGACATATTATTGTTGATACTCAAGGTCTCCCGCATGGAATATTGGTTACGACAGCAGATAAAATGGATCGTCAAGGTGCATTAGCTGCCATAACTTTACATAGAGCCACCTTACAAAATGTAGAGGTTGTGCTTGTTGATGGTGGTTATACAGGCGAACCCTTTTCTTTAGCTGTTAAGAATTTAATTGAAGCTCAAGTTGAAGTTGCTAAACGAAGTGAATTACATAAATTTGCAGTCATTCCACAACGCTGGGTTGTGGAAAGATCATTTGCTTGGTTAGAAAAATGTAGAAGGCTCTGGAAAAACTGTGAAAAGCACCTAAATACGAGCCTTCAGTTCATTAATTTAGCCTTTTTAAGGCTACTTTTGCATAGAAAATATTCTGGATAGGTTCTAAGCTTTGTATCTGCTTTAGGATGGCTTAACGTCTTTTTTTAACTGTAATATTTAAGCGCTTTAATGCAGTACCAATAGATGAAACACCACAATTAAAACGTGCAGCACGTTCATATTGATAAGCATCAGGATACTTTTCAACATCTTCACGTAAAGCATCATCATTAATTTTAGAAGGTTTACGTACACGATTTTTTTTTAATCTCTATACGTTTCTTCCATTCAACAATGGTATTTTTATTAATTTCAAATTGTGCAGCTACCGCTCGAATAGAATAACCTTCCTCAAGCTTAGCTAAAATTTTACGTCTAAAATGTTCTGAATAACTCATTGCACCATTGTATTGGTTTTATAATGATTTGACTATACCTTGAAGTTCTTGTGTCTATCTATTGTTATTCTTACCTGAAATTGATGTGAGCTTATAGAGACAAGGTAAATTTGCAAAAGTGCCGGCTATTCAGTGTTCATTGAATGTTTAATTTAATTTATTAAGCTTGACCTTGGAGTGGCTCTAAGCCTTATACTTGGTACAAATTTTTCGATTGTTATGATGATGCGTTCTACTACATGGATTACAGTCTTGGTTGGATTGTTCATGTTCCAAAGCTTTTGGAATGTGGCGGCGGCCTTTTGTGTCCATGAACAACAGCCTCAATCACAGCAGAGTTATCATTTTGGTCATCACCAAAATACCTTGTGTGCCAGCGATAGTCGTCAACACGATCATAATGGACAGTCAGAAAACATAAAAACATTCAGTAGCGATTTAGAAATCGGTGAAGATCATCAAGATCATCTACCATCGATGACGCATTTGATTGTACAAAATGAAAAAGTAGATGTGTTTCATCCAAGCTCTGAAGTTAAAGTGAATCCACAATTTCATTGGAAAAACAGCTATCAGGCTCCTGACCTGTTTCAACAAAGCCCACCTCCCGAATTTTCCCCGCTCATGGTGGGGTAGCCTAAAACATTCCCACCACTTTTATTATTTAAATAAGTGGGAAAAATCATGTCTTCACAATCAATTATACTCTTGCGTCATAGCTTGGTTGCTTGTATATGTGCAGCGGCTATGCAATATAGCTATGCTGAAAACGTTACCAGCTTTGAATCCGCTTTAGCAAAAGTACAAAGTTACCAGACTCAAGACAAGCTGTGGCAACAAGTTCAGCAAATATCTGAATTGAATATTCAGCAAAGTCGGTTATGGCAGAATCCAAGTATAAGTTTAGAACAGTCTGGCTTTGGCTCAGGTCAAGAACAGGAATTCAATGTTGGCGTTAGTCAACCTCTAGATCTATTTGGTCAGCGTAAGCTGAACCGGGTGATTGCCAATACCTCTAATCAACAAATCCAATTGCAACAGCAATTATGGAAGGCACAAAGCCAACTGATTGTTAAATTTGCATGGTCGCAATTTGCACTTGCTGAGGTTGAGCAGTCTGCTTATTCAGTACAGTTAAAAACAAGTAAAGCCAATCTGGACAGTGCCCAGAAACGCTATCAGGCAGGCAGTATTGCCCTGGTTGATTTTGAGCGTACCCAAATTGAAGCGCTAGAAATCCAACGACTTTATCAGCAAGCGATGCTGAATAAACAAGCTGCCGGTCGTCAGCTGTCTAATTTGTGGGGGGGAGAAACATCTTCACATCTTCAATTGAATAAAACCGCTATCCCTTGGCCAGAGCAAAGTCTCCAAACTGTGCAACGGTATATTGCTGAAGGGTGGCTAGAAAAATTCTATGCCTTGAACATTCAGCAATCGGATCATCAAATTGAAAATTTAAGAATTCAGGCACGTCCCAATCCGACTTTAAATGTAGGCATGAAACGTAGCAAAACCCCTAATGAAAGCAACGATACGACTTTAGCAATCGGCGTGGCTATTCCACTGAATATTTTCAATCGCCAGCAATATGCGATCCCGATGGTCCAGCAACAGCAAATATTGCTGAACCAACAGCAGCAGCGTGAGCTGAAGCAACAAATACTCGATATTGCCAACAGCATGCATCAGCTCAAAGGTTTACGTAGCCAGTTCGATGCCACAACAGCACAAGTTACTTTGGCGACCAAAGTTCAGAGCCGTACTTTACAAGGGTTTCAGGCAGGGAAACTGTCCATTACCGACGTTCAGCAAGCAACCACCCAACTGCAGAATCTTCGATTGGGTCAATTACAAATTCTACGTCAAGCTTGGCAAACTGCCCTAGCAGCTGAGGCACTCAGTATTGGCACAAGTTATGAAGAAATTAGCCGTTCGGATGCCTATACACAACTGAATAAAAAGGCAGTCGAAGCATCGCAAAATTTAATCAATGGGGGAGCACGATAAAATGAACGCCAAGCAAAACGGAAAAATATCCCAGTCTCTCATGATTGCAATTTTGATTCTGATTACGGTCTTGGTCAGTCTGGCTATTTGGTTAAGTTCAAAAAAAACTGAATCTGAGGGGCATGGTCATGATGAGGGAAATGCCGAACATTCTGATGAAGATAGTTCTGAAGAAGGACATGCTGAAGAAGGCGAAATACAACTGACCAGCCAACAAATGGTTGAACAAGGTTTAAAAGTTGCTGTTGCATCCACAGGATTGGTTGAAAAGCTGACAACCCTGCCAGGTAAATTGGTGGTGAATACCGATCAACAAGCGCATATATCGCCTAATTTTAGTGGTCATGTCGAGCAGGTCAATGTGGCTTTAGGACAGAGCGTGCAAAAAGGACAAACGCTGGCTGTACTAATCGTGCCTGAACTGATCGACCAACAGGCAAATCTGCGTATGGCACAGGTGAATCTGGATTTGGCCCGTAAAGATTACCAGCGCGAACAGCAACTCTGGTCACAGGGAATTTCTGCCAAACAGGATTACCAGCGTGCCGAAAATGCCTACCGCCAAGCGCACATTACTGTCCAGTCCTCACAAGCACGTTTAAATGCATTAGGGGCAAGTGGCAATAACAATGGGCGTTTTCTGATTAAAGCACCGATCTCAGGGGTGATCAGTCAAAAAGATATTGTGGTCGGTGAAAATGTGCAACTGGCTAATCAGCTCTTTGTCATTGAACAGCTGAAAGATTTATGGCTTGAGTTTAATTTGCCGAATCAATTCTCAGGTCAACTGCAAGCCGGGCAAAAAATTGACTTTAAAGTGAATGATTCAGATCAAATCTATAAAGCTACTGTACAAAGCTTAACCTCTCAGGCAGATGTACAAACAGGGCGTCTGGTGGTGCGCGCAAAACTCGATGCGCAAGCCACTGAGTTGCGTTCTAATGTGTTAGTGAGAGTGTTAATTCCAGAAGCTACAGCAAAATCAGCCCTTCGGATTCAAAAGTCTGCGCTGCAAAGTATTGAAGGTGAAGATAGTATTTTCATCGTAGATTCAGAACAAAAAGGTCAAGTCCACTTAAAAGCACAGAAAGTGCAATTGGGGCAGGCTTCAAGTGATGGACAATGGCTTGAAGTGATTTCTGGGCTGACTGAAGGGCAGAAGTATATCGCTCAAGGCAGTTTCTTGCTCAAATCTGAATTAGAAAAAGACGAGGCAGGCCATGAGCATTAATTCTGATCTGCCAAAACCAGAAGGTTTATTCGAACGAATCATTCAGTTTTCCATACAAAATGCGATTTGGGTGTTGCTCTTTGTCTGTACCTGGATTGCGGTCGGGGTGTATAGCTATCAGAAACTCCCGATTGATGCTGTACCCGATATTACCAATACCCAAGTCCAGATTAATACTCAAGCCAAGGGTTTTACTGCGCTTGAAGTCGAACAGCGGATTACCTATCCCATTGAAAATGCCATGGCTGGCATTCCGAATCTGGAGCTTACCCGTTCCATATCCCGTTATGGACTCTCTCAAGTCACCATTGTCTTTAAAGATGGGACTGATATTTATTGGGCCCGTCAGCAGATTAACCAACGGGTACAGGAGATGCAATCTGAGTTGCCTGCACAAATCACACCGACGATGTCCCCCGTTTCTACGGGTCTCGGTGAGATTTATCAATGGGTGCTGAAGGCAGATCCGAATGCGAAAAAGCCGGATGGAACTGCATACACGCCGATGGATTTGCGTGAGATTCAGGATTGGATTGTGCGTCCTCAACTGCAACGTGTTAAGGGAGTTGCAGAGGTCAACAGTATTGGTGGTTTTGAGAAAACCTATGTGGTCTCTCCCGATTTAAACCGGATGCAACAACTGAATATCTCATTAGAACAACTGCAACAGGCTTTAGCGCAAAATAATGAGAACCGAGGTGCAGGTTATATTGAAGACAATGGTCAGCAACTGACGGTACGTGTACCGGGTACATTCAATGGGCTTTCTGATATTGAGAACACCATGCTGGGTAGCCCAAATGGCAGCCCAATTCGGGTTGGTGATATTGCGCAAGTCTCTATTGGGCATGATTTAAGAACCGGTGGGGCAACCTATAACGGCAAAGAAACCGTTTTAGGGATTGCCATGATGGCGATGGGTGGAAATAGCCGGACTATTTCTAAAGCTGTGGATGCCAAGCTTCAAGATATTCAGAATAGTTTGCCTAAAGGGGTAGTGATTGAAACGGTGTACGACCGTACCACCTTGGTTGAGAAGGCGATTAAAACCGTTCAGAAAAACTTGGTAGAGGGAGCAATCCTGGTCATCATCATTCTGTTCCTGTTTTTAGGGAATATCCGTGCTGCCTTGATTACTGCCTGTGTCATTCCACTCTCTATGCTGTTTACCTTAACCGGAATGGCACAGAAAAATATCAGTGCCAATCTGATGAGTTTAGGTGCACTCGATTTCGGCATCATTGTCGATGGTGCTGTGGTGATTGTCGAAAACTGTATCCGGCGTTTAGCCCATGCACAGCAACTGTTAAAACGACCTCTCACACAAAGTGAACGCTTTAAGGAAGTTTTTCTGGCTGCCCGCCAAGCACGTCGTCCTCTTATTTTTGGTCAACTTATTATTTTGGTGGTGTATTTGCCGATTTTTGCTTTAAGTGGTGTCGAAGCAAAACTATTTCATCCGATGGCTTTAACCGTTGTTCTCGCACTGGTGGCAGCTATTATTTTATCGATCACCTTTGTGCCCGCTGCAGTTGCTTTATGGGTTAAAGGGGAGATCAAAGAAACGGAAAGCCGTTGGATGATCTGGCTCAAAACCCGATATCAACAGATATTGGATGTAGCCTATCATTACAAAGCGGTGGTTTTAACTTTTGCCATTTGTCTCCTGGTCATTACGGGGCTGCTCAGCACGAAGATTGGCAGTGAGTTTGCACCCCAGCTGAGTGAAGGTGATTTTGCGGTACAGCAATTACGTTCTCCAAGCACAGGCTTGGAAGAGTCTTTACGTATTCAGGAAAATACCGAAAAGCTTTTACTGAAAAACTTTCCCGAAATTAAAGCTATATTTGCCCGTACCGGGACTGCTGAAGTGGCGACAGATGTGATGCCACCGAATATTTCCGATGGTTATATCATGCTGAAACCACGTGAGGAATGGCCAGATTCAAAAGAAAGCCTAGATGCACTTCGAACCCGAATGGAAGCTTATCTTGCGACAATTCCCGGCAATAACAGTGAGTTTTCTCAGCCTATTGAGCTACGTTTTAATGAACTGATTTCAGGTATACGCAGTGATGTGGGGGTGAAGGTTTTTGGTGATGACATGCAGGTTTTGAATACTGAGGCTGCAAAAATCGCGAAAATCATTCAGCAAGTCGCAGGTAGCAGTGCGGTGAAAGTTGAACAAACTTCGGGTCTGCCTTTACTCAATGTAGAGATTGATAAAGCTTTAGCTGCCCAGTATGGCTTGAGTGTGAAATCTATTCAGGATGTGGTGGCTGCAAGTATTGGTGGACAAAGCGTGGGAGAGATTTTAGAAGGCGATCGTCGTTTTGATTTTGTTATCCGTCTTGGAGAGCAAGACCGTAGTGTCGCATCTGTTTCCCAGTTACCTATTCAGCTTCCAAATGGTGGCAGTATTTTATTGTCGGATGTCGCGCAAGTCTCGACCATTGAAGGAATCAACCAAGTCAGTCGAGAGAATGGTAAACGCCGAGTTGTGGTTACAACGAATGTTGAAGGGCGTGATTTAGGGTCTTTTGTTTCTGATGTACAGACACAGCTCAAAGCATACACTTTGCCAAGTGGTTATTGGATAGAATATGGCGGTCAGTTTGAAAATTTGGCTTCAGCCAAAGCACGGATGCAAATCGTGATTCCACTGGCTTTAATCACTATCTTTATTTTACTGATGGCGGTCTTTCACAATGTCAAAGAAAGTCTATTGGTCTTTACCGGGGTACCCTTTGCCTTGACCGGTGGTGTGCTGTTCCTTTGGCTAAGGGATATTCCATTATCGATGTCAGCTGGAATTGGCTTTATTGCCTTATCTGGTGTTGCAGTCCTCAATGGACTGGTGATGCTGACCTTTATTAAGGAATTAAGGGACAAATATCCAGTGCATAAAGCCGTGTGGCAAGGGGCTATTTTGCGCTTAAGACCAGTGTTGATGACAGCTTGTGTGGCTTCACTGGGTTTTGTACCAATGGCGCTGGCAACCGGAACAGGGGCTGAGGTTCAACGGCCACTGGCAACCGTAGTGATTGGCGGGATTATCTCTTCAACATTACTAACTTTGGTGCTGTTACCCGTGCTTTATCGTTGGATAAATGAAAAGAAAGTTTCTTAATCCAATAGATTAGTCGATTTACAGCAGAGATATTGGCTGTTATCTAATATCTCTGCTCATCATAAATAGAATAAGGAAAATATTTTATGTCAGAACATCATGATCATAGCCATGCGGTTGTTACTGAAGAAAATAGTAAGAAGTTAATGGTTGCCTTAGGTTTAACGACTACTTTTTTAATAGTAGAAGTTGTCGCTGCTTTTATTACCCAAAGTTTGGCTTTGTTATCTGATGCAGCTCATATGTTTACTGATGTAGCTGCTTTAGCTATTGCTCTTGCCGCTATTAAAATTGGAAAAAAAGCCGCAGATGATAAAAGAACTTTTGGCTATCAGCGATTTGAAATTTTAGCGGCTCTGTTTAATGCGGTGATGCTTTTTGTGGTAGCAATATATATTGTATATGAAGCTTATCAACGTTTTACGAATCCTGCTGAAATTCAAAGTGTTGGAATGATGATTGTCGCGGTCATTGGTTTGGTCATAAATTTGATTTCAATGAAAATCCTTTCTGCTAGTGCTGAAGGAAGTCTAAATATAAAAGGTGCATATTTAGAAGTTCTTAGTGATGCTCTAGGATCGATAGGCGTGATTATCGGAGGATTGGTTATTTATTTTACCCAGTGGATGTGGGTTGATACCGTAATCGCTGTGTTAATTGGCTTCTGGGTCTTACCTCGAACTTGGATTTTATTAAAACAAAGTATTCATATTCTGCTTGAAGGAGTTCCTGATGAGATTGATATTGAGTCGTTAAGAAATGATTTATTGAAGCTAGAGGGCGTTGAAGGGATTCATCAGTTGAAAGTCTGGGCTATATCCTCAAGAAATATTCATTTAACTGCTCATTTGGTTGCTCCGAATAGCAATACAGATCAACTCTATCAAAAGGCCTTAGAAGTTCTAAAACATAATCATAATATTACTGAAATTACGTTACAAATAGAAAATACGAAATGTAATACATTGAACCAACATAAACACTAATTTGGACTTTAGTCTTCATATAGATGTTTTGTGTAACTTTAAAGTATACCCTAAAGTAACATTCGAAATGTCTCAGAATTTGTGTCTTATTTAAATGAAAAGTGACCATACGTTACATGTAACTTTTAAATATAAAATTTATTTATTACAATAAATGAAATAAGCGTCTGGTAGAGTGCAAAATGAAAGGTCATAAGGTGGGATACGTCAGAGTGAGCTCTGTTGACCAAAATATTGGGCGACAACTTGAAGGAATTGACGTCGACCGGATTTTTGTTGATAAGGCTTCTGGAAAAAACACTGTCCGACCGAAATTTCAGGAAATGCTCAGCTATGTTCGTGACGGAGACATGATTGTTGTTCATTCCATGGATCGTTTCGCTCGTAGTCTGAAAGATTTAGTTACTGAAGTTGATCAGCTCGTAAAGAGGAGAGTTGCCATCCATTTTGTCAAAGAAAATATTACTTTCACTGCTCAGGCTACTCCGATGGATAACCTGATGTTGCAGCTAATGGGTGCTTTTGCCCAGTTTGAGCGAGAGATCATTTTAGAACGTCAAAAAGAAGGGATTAAGATCGCAGCTGCTCAGGGAAAATATAAAGGTCGTGTCCATAAATTAAATCCTGATCAGGCTCAAGGTCTGCGACAAGCTTGGGACGAACAGAAGTATTCATCCAAAGTTGAGCTAGCAAAAGCATTTGGTATCAGCCGGCAGGCTGTATATCGATATTTGTCTAGAAGAGAAAAGTAGTGGCTATTTAGTCCTCACGGAATTGTTCACCTTGATCAGCTCGTTCTATTGGGATCCTACTTCAAACGGCACTGTTGCAAATAGTGATTTGAGTCGATGATGTTCCCTTTAAAAAGTGCTTAGAGACCGAAAACCCTGTTGATTAGACACACTTCACCCTGAGGCTGACCATAATAAAATGACGATGCTTGTCCTTTACGTAGTGCACGCATGACTTCAATACCTTTAATTGTGGCATAAGCAGTCTTCATAGATTTGAATCCTAATGTGGCCCTGATGATTCGCTTTAACTTACCATGATCACATTCAATGACATTATTTTTATACTTAATCTGCCTGTGCTCAATATCTACTGGACATTTTCCTTCTCGCTTTAATCGTGATAAAGCATGGCCATAGGTCGCTGCTTTATCTGTATTGATGACCCGTGGAATTTGCCATTTTTTCACCGTATTGAAGATCTTTCCTAGAAAACTATAGGCTGATTTACTGTTCCGTCTAGCGGAAAGGTAAAAGTCAATCGTATGACCCCGTTGATCAACTGCACGATACAGGTAAGTCCATCGCCCCTTCACTTTGATATAAGTCTCATCCATATGCCATGAATGTAAATCTGTAGGATTACGCCAATACCAGCGTAACCGTTTTTCCATTTCTGGAGCATAACGCTGAACCCAACGATAAATTGTACTGTGATCCACATTTATGCCTCGTTCAGCGAGCATTTCTTGAAGTTCACGATAGCTGATGCCATATTTACAATACCAACGAACAGCCCAAAGAATGATTTCACCTTGAAAGTGCCGACCGTGGAAGGGATTCATCTGCTGTATCTCGAAATAAATAAGATATTTAGCTTATCATGTCAGCCTATTTGCAACAGTGCCCTCAGGTTTAAGTGACACTTTTATAGGAATACTCGGAAATAAGGGAAAGGAATTCAGATCAGGTTTGAGCTAGTATAAAATATTAAGATTAGGGCTTAAGGTTTTGTGTGGTAACTCAACTAATGGCTCTAGTCCTTTTATTTTTCAAGCCAATTTCCTATCCGCGATTCGCGGTTAAATAGTGATTATAATCAAAAAAATCTTCAGAATTTTAATAAGAATCATCTGCTTCTAACATCTAGAATAAAGACTGATTTATCATGAATTTAATGAGCTCATAATTTTAAGCCATTCCAACCCAATTCTAGATAAAATTAAAAGACATACCACTTTATTGATTTTCAACAATAAAAAAATATTTCACTATAATAGTAGTTGTGAAATATCCATTTTAAAAGTAAATTAATCATTATACTATATAGTGTTATTTTTAATATTTATTCAAAATAGAAGATAACCACTTGTTGATTAAATAATCTAATTATTTCGAGTTTAAATATTTCGTTCATTATACAGATGGTTCACGTGAAAATATTGCCTACATTCAGCAAAAAAATCAGCGAAATTTTAATTCTATTGTTACTCTATGCATCTTCACAGGCAAACGCTGTTGAGCTGCAAACCATTTTAAAAAGGGCATTAGAACAAGACCCATTGATCATTGAGGCACAGGCCAATGAACAGGCAGCCATCAGTAAAGTCAAAGAATCTCAAGCCCTGCATTATCCAGTCTTAGCAGTCACAGCGAACCAAATCCTCGATCAATCTCATGAGAACCGTGCCGATTACGCGAGTGAAAACTTCACTCCAGGTTTGCGCGGAACATTGAACCTGTATTCTTTTGGCGCGATTAGTGCACAGGTTGAACGCGATAAAAGCAAGTCGGCTTATTTTCATGAGAAAACCGGTGAAACTGCAGAAGAGTTGGGTTACAGCATTGGCAATGAATATATTAAAGCCTTACGTGCGCTGGAATCACTTGAAGTACAAAATCGTAGTTTAGAACGACATAATAAATTTACCCGTGATATTGGTATTATTGTGCAATATGACCAGGGGCGTCGTTCTGAGCTGATTCAAGCCAAAGCGCGACAAATGCAGGTGGAACATATCATCAGTGGTTTACAGCGTGAGTTGGGTTTTGCTTTAAGCAATTTAAAAAAATATACTCCTGATGTTGACCCGGCAGGCTTAAATGATCCTTTTGCACAGTTTAGCATTGTGGAAGTAGTCGATCGCTATAGCCTGGCCGATAGTAGTCAACATCCCTCATATCAAGCGCAACAGGCAGAATTAGACAGTATTCGCTCCGAATATAAATATCGTCAAACCAAGCGTTACCCAAGTATTAATCTGGAAGGTAATGTAACCACCGAAGACCGTCAGATTTATTTAAGCATGGCGTGGGACGTATTTAACCAGGGCACCAAATATTCAGTAGAGCAAGGTGGGCAGTCGATTGTGGCGGCACAGGCGCGTTTGGGACAAATTCAACGGGATATTGAAGAGCGTGCCCGAACTGCAGAAATTGATATGTTCCAGAGCAAGCAAAAAATGGAGATTACCCGTCAACAAATTGCAGCATCACGAGATGTGGTAATTGCCAATGAAAAGCAGTTCAAGATCGCACGTAAAACCTTGGTCGATGTGTTGAATGCCTATAACGAATTGTCCGCGGTAGAAATCGCTTATGTCACGGCACGGAATGATTTTCGTATGGCGGCATTGGCCTATTTACGTGCGCAAGGCAAAATTTCGACTTGGGCCACCGGTTCGAGCCATTAGAAATGGTCTACGCAGCCCTCATTTTGAATTCAATATTCCGACAGAATAACAAAGGTTGATAATACAATCATGAAATCCATTGTTGAACATATTGCCTTAGTTACCCAGCTTTTGGGAACGCCGATTTCTGTGGCAACCTTAATGGCCCAGGTCACCCAGGATCAGAACCTGCAGGTGAATTATCATTCACTGGGTGAAGTCTTAAAAACCCATGGTTTTGACAATACTCTATCACAGCGTAGTTTGCAGGATATTCCATCTTTAGCCATGCCTGTGGTGATCGTACTCAAAGATGAAGATGCAGCGGTTATTACCAAAATTGAGCGTATGGGCGATGAGCGAGTTTATCAAATTCAGCAGAGTGATGGCCTCCAACAGCAACTGACCCAAGCCCAACTGAACGAGCTGTACCTGGGTTACTGCTGGTTTATCAAGCCCAAACTGGCCAGTGATTTACGTTCAGAGCTACCTGAATATCACATGCCGAAAGCCTGGTTCTGGAAAGTCGTCTGGCGTTTCCGTTCTTATTACTATCAGGTGATTTTAGCCACCTTTATTATTAACTTTTTGGCATTGGTCAGCTCACTGTATGTGATGAATGTGTATGACCGGGTGATTCCAAACAAGTCTTACGAAACCCTGTGGGTACTGAGTATCGGGGTGATTCTGGCGATTCTGTTTGAATTTGTCGCCAAAATGATTCGTGGACATTTAACTGATATTGCCGGTAAAAAAGCCGACCTGATTATCAGCTCAGCTATTTTTAGACGGGTGATGAGTCTGGACATGTCGGAAAAGCCTGCTTCATCGGGGGCGTATGCGAATAACCTGCGTGAGTTCGAGTCGGTTCGTGATTTTATGACCAGTGCCAGTTTACTGGTATTGGTGGATTTACCCTTCTTGTTGCTGTTTATTACTGTAATCTGGCTGATTGCAGGCAAGCTAGCCTTGGTGCCTTTAATTCTGATCCCTATTGTGATGCTGGTGGGATTTTTGGCACAAGGTCCTTTGGCCCGTTTTATCAATGAATCTATGCGTGAAGGTGCGCAGCGTCAAGGTCTGGCCGTTGAAGCAATTGAAGGCATAGAAACCCTAAAAACCAATAATGCCGCCAGCTGGGCACAGGAAAAGTGGGATTTTTATACCGCCCGCAGTGCCGCTTCGAGCATCAAAACCCGTGATTTAAGCAACTTTGTGGTGAACTTTTCAGTTGGGATTCAGCAGCTCAATACAGTGTTACTGGTGATTGTGGGGACTTATCTCATTCATAGCCCAGATACCAATGCTAAAATCACCATGGGGGCGTTGATTGCTGCAGTAATTTTATCGGGGCGTGCACTGGCACCACTGGCACAGATTGCCAACCTAGCGATTCGTTTTCAACAAGCTAAAGTCGGGATGCAAGGTTTACAAAGTATTATTGATCGTAAAATTGAGCGTGACCCAGAACGTGAATATATCAGTCTGGAATGTGTTGCAGGTGAGTTAAACCTGCAACAGGTCGGCTTTAAATATCAGGATGACACGCCTGAGGTGGTCAACGGGGTGAGCCTGCAGTTGGGGCCAGGCGAGAAAGTCGGGATTCTGGGCAAAATTGGTAGTGGTAAAACCACCCTGCTGAAACTAGCCAGTGGGCTGTTTGAACCGAGTCAGGGCAATGTCACCCTAGATGGGGTGGATTTGCGCCAGCTTGATCCAAACTTTGTGCGTCATCATATTGCCATGCTGGGCCAAGCACCCCGTTTGTTTTTAGGCACGCTGCGTGAAAATTTGGATCTGGCCCGTCAAGATGGCTTTACCGGCAATCAGGATTTACTGCATGCCCTGAAACGATTTGGCTTGGAGCAGCTGATTCAAAACCATCCGAAAGGTCTGGATATGCCTTTGGGTGAAGATGGGCAGGGCTTATCTGGTGGGCAAAAACAGATTATTGCTTTGGCACGTTTGACTTTACGCCATCCGAAAGTGGTGCTGTTAGATGAGCCGACCACAGGATTGGATCAGGGCACCGAGCAGAAAGCCCTGCAGGCGTTGGGACAATGGGGTAAAGATAAGACACTACTGGTGGTGACACACCGGATGCAGGTATTGAGTATTGTTGATCGAATTGTAGTGGTGGATCAGGGCAAAATTTTGATGGATGGCCCACGTGATGCGGTGCTGAAAAAACTGGCACAAAATGAACAGAAAGCACGTCCATCCACACAACGGGTGATTCGCCCTTCGATTGTGGCAAGATCAGCCGAAACGGACCAGCCCACTACTTGAATCTGACTTGAAATGAAAAAGCCCGAGCCTGCGATATAAAAATATTGAGTAAAAAGTATGAAGGATAATCAAAAACACTCATCTGAAAAGATACATTCCAAAGACCTGAAACTGGTCAATGATCTGAATGCAGCTTTGCAAAAAGAAAAGCATACAGGACTGTTCTGGATGATTGGTTTGCTGTTCATCTTTTTAGTGGTCTTTGTGATCTGGGCGTATAACAGTACGGTGGAAGAAGTGACACGTGGTCAAGGCAGCGTGATTCCGACCAGTCGTGAGCAGATTGTACAAAGTCTGGACCCGGGTACTATTAAAGACATGCGCGTCAAAGAAGGGGACGTGGTTGAAAAAGGCCAGGTTTTATTAACGCTGGATGATACGCGTAGCACTGCGGTGTTGCGTGAGAGTGAGGCCAAGGTAGATAATCTGGAGGCCATGGTAGCGCGTTTGCGGGCAGAATCTTATGGCACTACCATCCAATTCTCAGCCGGGATCAGTCCAGATTTACAGCGTCGTGAACGTGCTGCTTATGAAGCACGACGTCGTGCGGTAGAGGATGCCGTGTCTGGCTTAAGAACCAGTAAGTCGATGCTGGACCGTGAGATTGGAATTACTGCACCGATGGTGGCTGAAGGAGTAATGTCTGAGGTAGAGCTGTTGAGAATGCGTCGTCAGTCTTCAGATCTGGCTCTGCAAATAGATGAAAAGCGCAATCAATATGCGGCAGATGCCAACAATGAACTGGTCCGGATTGAATCCGAACTGGCGCAGGCCAAAGAAAATATGGCCATGCGTGCTGACCCTGTAGACCGCAGTTTGATCCGTGCCCCGCTACGTGGCATTGTGAAAAATATTAAAATCAATACGGTCGGTGGGGTAGTTCAGGCGGGACAGGACATCATGGAAATTGTACCGCTAGACGATAAATTGCTGGTGGAGGCCTATATTCGTCCTCAGGATGTTGCTTTCGTGCATCCAGGTCTAGATGCGATTGTGAAAATTACCGCGTATGACTATTCACTTTATGGTGGTCTTGAAGGCAAGGTAACTTTAATTAGTCCAGACACTTTGCGTGATAAAACCCGTCCAAGCGAACTGAACTTAAACCCCGATGAAGCTTACTATCGAATTTTGGTGGAAACCAGTCAGCATGCCTTGACCGATAAAAATGGACAAACCATGCCGATTATTCCCGGCATGATTGCCAGTGTCGATGTCAAAACGGGTGAAAAGACCATTTTACAATATTTAATCAAACCGATCACACGAATGAAGCAGGCATTGCAGGAGCGATAAATAAAAAATATTATAATTTAAATATTTAAGCCAAATTTTTACGAAATTTGGCTTTTTTATTGGCTTGAGACTGGCTAAGACTTAGGTGGTCTGAAAACTTTCAGCAAGTAGCCGCTAGGGTTTAATCACTGGGTTGAATTGATGAGAAGCATCCTAAATATACACAGCATGATGATGGGAGAAATAAACCTATAACTGATTTATGTTTATAAAATATTAAATCTTCGAAAGGGGGGAGAAGAGCTGAAAAATATGAATTGCATTAGTTGGGTTTGAATATGGGGCCTTAGTCTAGAAGTGGGCAGCTTTGACACACTTTCATTTCAACAATTCAACGAGCATGTGATGTTTCCATCAAGAGTGTATGCATAGACAAATCTGGTTTCTTTATTTTAAGTAGAGTGCTTGATTTTTTAAATCACTTCGAGTGTTTCAATATTCGGTGTAACTAGTAATTACACAGTAATCAAATAGGTATATTAAATTTTACTTATTTGGTAGGTTTTTATTATTTGTTGTATATTTTATGTAATTAATGGATTAATAATGTAAACTAATTATGTGGTAAAAATTTTATTAATTAAATAAAATTATCTATTGAATAGATGGTTTATCATGTATACA